>JBDSMV010000199.1:0-6446 GCA_039915715.1 Rubrivivax sp.
CGTCTGCCACGCCCGTGCCAATGGCATTGCAGAGCGCGACGTTGCCGCTGCGGTACACATTGAGCAAACCTGCACAACCGAGAGTGGACGTCGGACGAAAGGCCAGCGGGTCAAGGAAGTCGTCGTCCACCCGGCGGTAGATGACATCGACCCGCTTCGGTCCCTGCGTCGTGCGCATGAACACGAAGCCGTTCTCGACCAGCAGGTCCTTTCCTTCGACCAGCTCCACCCCCATCTGCTGCGCCAGAAACGCATGCTCGAAGTAGGCGCTGTTGTACATGCCGGGGGTCAGCACCACCACGGTCGGATCGATCACCCCGGCAGGTGCCACTTCGCGCAGGGTTTCCAGCAGCAGGTCGGGGTAATGCGCCACCGGGGCGATGCGGTGCATCGCAAACAACTCGGGAAACAACCGCATCATCATCTTGCGGTTTTCCAGCATGTAGCTGACCCCGCTGGGCACGCGCAGGTTGTCTTCCAGCACGTAGTAGTCGCCGCTGCCGTCGGCATTGCCGGCGCGCACGATGTCGACTCCGGCGATGTGCGAATAGACGTTCTCTGGCACGTTCACGCCCATCATCTCGGGTCTGAACTGCGTGTTCTTCAGCACCTGCTCGGACGGCACCACCCCAGCTTTCAGGATCTCCTGGTCGTGATAAACGTCGTGCACAAAGCGGTTCAGCGCTGTGACGCGCTGCGTCAGCCCGGCTTCCATGTCGCTCCATTCCTGCTCGGGAATCACGCGCGGGATGACGTCGAAGGGAATCAGCCGTTCGGTGCCGCTGCCGCCTTCGTCCTTGGCGCCATAGACCGCAAAGGTGATGCCGACGCGGCGGAAGATCATCTCGGCTTCTTCGCGCCGGGCATGCATGTCCTCGATGGTCTGGCGCTGCAGCCAGCGCTCGTAGACCCGGTACTGTTCCCGCACCTCTTTGGCGGGGTTCAACATCTCGTCAAAGGCCGACTTCATGGATGGATGGACTCCAGGGTGGTGCGGGAACTCTAGCAACTCGCGGGCCGCGGTTGCGCCTGGGCTGAAGTTGGGAGCTGGGACTGGGACTGGGTTTGCGACGAACCCTGCGGGGTGCGGCGGGTTCGCACCGCGACGCTCAGGGTGTGGTCGCCACCGCCACGGATCACGCCACGCAGCGGGGTCACATCGCCGAAGTCGCGACCCACAGCCACACGCACATGGCCGCAACCCGGGATCAGGTCGTTGGTGGGGTCGAGGTCGAGCCAGCCTGCGCCCGGACCGCTGTCGGGCACGCCCGGGGTGCCGGGGCACCAGGCCTGGACCCAGGCATGTGAGGCGTCGGCCCCCTGCATCTCTCGACCCTGACCATCGGCGCCATCGGCGCCATCGGGGGCATGCGTCAGCAAGTAGCCGCTGACATAGCGCGCCGGCAGGCCCAGCATGCGCATTGCACCCGCCATCAGGTGGGCGAAGTCCTGGCACACGCCGCGCTTGTTGGCCCAGACTTCGGCCAGCGGGGTATCGATCTCGGTGCTGCGGCTCTTGTAGTTGAAGTCTGCATGGATGCGCCGCATCAGCTCAACCGCGCCTTCGGCCACCGGACGCCCGGGGGTGAACGACTGCGCCGCGTAGTCACGCAAAGGCGCCAAACGCGGTACGAAGGGTGACGGCATCGCGAATTCGCATTCGGGCACGAACGGCGCGCGGGCGACGTAACGCAGGCGCTCGACCAGACTCTCCCAGGGCGGAGACACCGCAGCCTGCAGGCCGCCGAAGCGGTCGACGACATCGAGCCGGCTGTGGGCCCGCACCCGCAAACGGCGATGCGGAACGCTGAGGCCGAAGTGGCGTTCGACATTGCCCATCGCGTCGCGGCCGATGCGCTGGTGCCCGGGCCTGGGGTCGATCTGCAACTCGAAATCCAGCAGACGCTGGTGTGCATCGTCGACCGGGCGCAGGTGCGCCAGATGGTGCGCCAGCGACACCGGCGCGGCATAGTCGTAGCGCGTTTCGTGGGTGATTTCAAGCAGCATGATCGGCAAGCTAGATGCGTTGGTCGGCGCCATCGGCCAGTGTGAAGAAACGCTCGCCGATCGCGCTCGACAGGCGGCCGGCGCGGTCGGCGAGATCGATGGCCAGCGCGCGCATCGCGGCCCCGATGGCAGCGTCGTCGGCACCCCGCAGCGACTCGAGCGTGAGCCCGGTGCCGGCCGCCGGCAGCAGCTCGCGCAGCGGCTGCAGGCTCTGTTCATCGCCGGGCAACTTGCCGATTTCGGTGCGCAGGCGGCGCAGCACGCCGGCGAAGGCGCGCGGGTTGGCGCTGTCCAGCACCAGCAGGTCGGCCAGCGCCAGCATGTCTTCGTGGCGCTGGTAGCGGGCGCGGAAGGTGATGACGCTGTCGAACAGGTCCAGCAACAGATCCACCCCTTCGACACTGGTCAGCGCATCGGCATCGATGAAAGCTTCCATGCGCGCACCGATTCCGATCAACCGCTCCACCAGCCGCCCCACCGCCAGCAGGCGCCAGCCGTGGTCGCGCGTCATGCGGTCGGTCTGCGCGCCGGTGGCAGCCGCCAGTTGCAGCCCCAGTTGGTCGAGCGCCGGCAGCACCTGCAAGGCGCTCGGCAGGTCGGCCGAGCCGGCGCCTTTGAGCGGCGTGGTCGCAGCGGCAAAGCCTTCGCGCATGCTGCGGATCAGACCCCAGTGTTCCGACGACAGGCGTTCGCGCAACGCGGTGGCCACGCGGTCGAGTGCGGCCAGGTTGTAGGCGATGCTGGTGGGAGCCGGGCGCCGCGGTCCGGCGTCGGGCGGCGCAGGCAACGGCTCCCGCATCCCCCCCAGCAGGGCGCGCTCGAACAGGTGCGGGGCCTGCCGCAGGGTCGGCACGCCCTTCTGCGCCAGGCCGGCATCGACGGCCAACGCCGACATCGCGTCCAGCACCTCGGGCGGCGCGTTGTCGTCGGTGGTGGTCAAGGTCAGCGTCACGCGTGCCAACCGCACCAGTTGCTCGGTGCGTTCGCTGTAGCGGCCGAGCCAGAACAGGTTCTCGGCCGTGCGGCTCGTCACCGGGCGGCGGCGCTGCAGGATGTCGTCGACCTGCAGCCGCTTGGGCAGCATCGAAAACAGGTCGACCGCGCCGTGCGTCATGACCCAGGTGTCGAGGCTGCTGCCGCCGCGCTGCATCGACACGCTGGCGTCCTCTCGCCGCGCCACCCGCGTCATGCCACCCGGCAGCACATGCCAGCGCCCACCGCCATCGGCGATCGCATAGACGCGCACCATCGCAGGGCGTGGCTCCAGCATCGAATCCCCCCAGATCGGCGCACGTGAAAAGCGCAGCCGCCCCTGCACCGTCCAGGCATCGGGGTCGGCTTCGATGGCGGCGCCGCGCGGGTCGCGGACCTGGCTGGTGCGGCCATTGACGGGGTAGGTGCTGCGCACGATCTTGTCGGACAGATCGCCCTTGACCGCATGCCATGCAGCGGCCTCGCCGCACCACCAGCCGGGCAGCGCCGGCATCAGCAGTTCCTCGCCGGTCAGGTGGCGTGAGATCGCCGGCAAAAAGCCCTGGATCGCCGGTGACTCCAAAAACGCGGTGCCGAGTGCGTTGCTGATCACGACCGTGCCGGCGCGTGCGGCCTGCAGCAACCCAGGCACTCCCAACGCCGAGTCCGAACGCAGCTCCAGCGGGTCGCACCAGTCGTCGTCGAGCCGGCGCAGCACGCCATGCACCGGCTCCAGGCCCTCGACGGTTTTCAGGTACAGCCGTTCCTCGCGCACCGTCAGGTCACCGCCTTCGACCAGCGGCACGCCCAGGTAGCGCGCCAGGTAGGCATGCTCGAAATAGGTTTCGCTGAAGACCCCCGGCGTCAGCAGCACGACGCGGGGCGTGTGGCCGCCGGCGACCACCCGCGCGGTGGCTTCCAGCGTGTCCAGCAGGCGCCGGTACGAGCTGGCGATGTGCTGCACCCGCAGATCGCGAAACGCATCCGGAAACTGCCGTGCGATCACGAGCCGGTTGTGCAGCACATACCCGAGCCCGGACGGTCCCTGCGTGCGCTGCGCCACCACCCACCAGCGGCCGTCGTGCCCGCGTGCAATGTCGAAGGCGACGATGAACAGGTGCAGTCCGGCGGGCGGCTCGACTCCGATCATCGGCCGCAGCCAGCCCGGGTGGCGCAGCAGCAAAGCCGGGGGCAGCAGGCCCTTGTGCAACAGCGTCTGCGGGCCGTACAGGTCGGTCAGCATCTGTTGCAGCAACTCGGCGCGCTGGATCACGCCGGCTTCGATGCCAGCCCACACCTGGGGCTCGATCACCAGCGGCAGCAGCTCCAGCGACCAGGGCCGCGATTTCGGGCCCTGCGTCGGGTTGTCGCTGAAGACGTTGTGGGTAACGCCGTCGAGCTTGATGCGCTGCGCCACCTGCTGGACCCGGCGGTCGAAATTGGCTGCGACATCGTCGGCGTCGATGTCGTCCGCGTCGGTGTTGTCGGTCGCTGTTGCCTGCACCGACGCCGCAAAGCGCTGCCACTTGGGATGCAGCGCTCCGTGGCTGTCACGCAGTTCGTCCCACACCCCCGCCTCTGCCGGCAACGCCCGGCTCAGCAGCGCATGCGCCACGCCGCCACCCGCATCGGCAGCATCGGACTCGAAGGGCAGCGGACTTTGCGAGGGCACAGCGGAATGAGCGCTCAGATGGTGGACTGGACTGAGAAGAGCCGCGGAACCGGCTTCGCCGGGCCGCAGGCGGAGCGCCCCCTCGGGGGGCAGCGACCGTCAGGGAGCGTGGGGGCTCCTCATATCGAGCGTGAAGGGGTGCTCAAGACTGGGCATGGCCGGCTCCACATCGATCTGCCCCGGCGTGTGACCGAAGCGGAAGAAGCGCGCCAGGCGGCGGCTTTCTGCGGTGTACGCGTTGACCGGAAAGTCCTCGTGCGCCAGCCCACCCGGGTGGGTGACGTGGTAGCGGCAGCCGCCCAGTGACCGCTGTTGCCAGCGGTCGACCAGATCGAAAGTCAGCGGCGAATGGATGCCGATCGTGGGGTGCAGCGCCGATGGCGGCTGCCAGGCACGGTAGCGCACCCCGCAGACGAACTCGCCGACGCGCCCGGTGGGTTGCAGCGGCAAGGCGCGGCCGTTGACGGTGACCACATGGCGCGCGTCGTTGAGCCCGGTGACCTTGAGCTCGACCCTCTCCAGCGACGAATCGACAAAGCGCGCGGTGCCGCCCGGTGCGCCCTCCTCGCCCATCACATGCCAGGGCTCGAGCGCGCTGCGCAAGCTCATCGTGACCCCGCGCGTGGCCAGTTCTCCGATCAGCGGGAAGCGGAATTCCAGGTGCGGCGCGAACCACGCGTTATCGAACGCATAACCCGCCTGGCGCAGGTCGGTCATCACGTCCTCGAAGTCCATCTGCACGAAAGTGGGCAGCATGAAGCGGTCATGCAGGCCCGTGCCCCAGCGCGTCAGCCGCGGGCTGCCGCGGCCTCGATAGGGCTCGCGCCAGAACCACGCCACCAGCGCACGCAGCAGCAATTGCTGCGACAGACTCATGCGGGCATGCGGCGGCATCTCGAAGGCGCGCAGCTCCAGCAGACCCAGGCGCCCGGTGGGGCCGTCGGGCGAGTACAGCTTGTCGATGCAGAACTCGCTGCGGTGGGTGTTGCCGGTGACGTCGATCAGCAGGTTGCGCAGGCTGCGGTCGACCGTCCACGGCGGCACCGGGTCGTGAAGCGTCATCTGCCGTTCGAGCTCGGCCAGCGCGATCTCGAGCTCGTAGACCTGGTCGTTGCGGGCTTCGTCGAAGCGCGGCGCCTGGCTGGTGGGGCCGATGAACATGCCGCTGAACAGGTAGCTGAGCGACGGGTGGTTGTGCCAGTACGTCAGCAGGCTTGCGAGCACATCCGGCCGGCGCAGGAAGGGGCTGTCGGCCGGGGTCGCGCCGCCCATCACGAAGTGGTTGCCGCCACCGGTGCCGGTGTGGCGGCCGTCGAGCATGAACTTCTCCGACGACAGCCGCGTGCGGTGCGCTGCGTCGTAGAGAAATTCGGTGTGCTCGACCAGTTCGTCCCAGCTCGACGCCGGGTGGATGTTGACCTCGATCACCCCCGGGTCGGGTGTGACCTGCAGGATCTTCAAGCGCGGGTCGCGCGGCGGCGGGTAGCCTTCCAGCACCACCTTCAGTTGCAGCTCGGCAGCGGTCGCCTCGACCGCCGACAGCAGCGTCAGATAGTCCTCCAGGTGCGTCAACGGCGGCAGGAAGACATAGAGCAGGCTGTCGGTGTGGCCCGACGTGGCACGGGCCGCCGCTTCGGCCTTGGGGCCGTTGCTGCGCTGCGGGTTGCGCACTTCCACGCACAGCGCAGTGCGGGTCACCCAACCGGCCGATTCCTGCGCGGCCGGTGGCGTGTCGGGGCTGGGCGCCGGTGGGGTCTCCGGCAAGTGCGGCCAGCGCTCGATCATGCCGCTGGCG
>JBDSMV010000216.1:0-9448 GCA_039915715.1 Rubrivivax sp.
GATCATGCCGTCGTAGGCAGCGGTGTGGGCGAACACCTTGCGCGCCAACATGAAACGAGTGCGGTGGCTGACCGCGCGCGGCCAGAACATCGAGTGGTCGATGCCGGACCTGAGGTCGGGCGCGTCCATTTCGGCCAGCACGCGTTTGTAGTCGACCGGGTCGATCACCACCGTCACGTCGGCCCAGTTTTTGGCCGCGGCGCGCAGCATCGCCGGGCCGCCGATGTCGATGTTCTCGATGGCCTCGTCGAGCGTGCAGTCTGCACGCGCGGTGGCCTGGGCGAACGGATACAGGTTGACGATCAGCAACTCGATGGTGCCGATGCCATGCGCTGCCAACGCCGCCATGTGTTCGGGAAGGTCACGGCGCGCCAGCAGGCCGCCATGGATGCCCGGGTGCAGGGTCTTGACGCGGCCGTCCAGCATCTCCGGGAAGCCGGTCAGCGCGGCCACTTCCGTCACCGGCAGGCCCGCATCGGCCAACAGCCGCGCGGTGCCCCCGGTGGAGACCAGGCGCACGCCGCGGGCATGCAGCTGCCGCGCGAAGTCGACGATGCCGGTCTTGTCGGACACCGAAATCAGGGCGGTCGGTGCTTGGGCGGCGACGGCTTCGGTCGCAGTCGATGGTCGGGCGGTGGCCACAGGAATCCTCTGGTCTGGGTCGGCTGGCGTCAGCCGATGATCTGGTGGTCCAGCAACTTGCGTCGCAGCGTGTTGCGGTTGATGCCGAGCCAGGCTGCGGCGCGGCTCTGATTGCCTTCTGCCTCGCGCATCACCACTTCCAGCAGCGGCCGCTCGGCGGCGTCCAGGAACAGCCGGTGCAGCGCCGCCGGGGCGGCACCGTTGAGGTCCTTGAAGTACTGCTGCACGCTGCTGCGCACGCAATCGTCGATGGCTTGGCGGGTCATCGTGGTCAGCAGCTTGGCACGGGCGGGCGCGGCATGGCTGGTCGCGGCATCAGGCCGACAGCACCGAGCGGGTGTCGTTGGCTGCCGCTGCGCTGCTGATGTCCTGCGCCGCGGTCAGCGGCAGTCGCAAGTGCCGGTCGGCCAGAGCTTCGAAATACGCATCGACCATGCGCAGTTGCTCGGCAGCGTCCTCGATGCGGTTGATGCGGGCCCGCAACTCGGCCCCGCCCGGCAACGCCGCCACGGCCCAGCCGATGTGCTTGCGCGCACTGCGCAAGCCGGTGAACTCGCCATAGAGGGCGTGATGGTCCATCAGATGTTCGCCGAGCCACTGCCGAACGTCCTGCACCAGCGGTGGTAGCGCATGCGTGCCATGGGCCAGAAAGTGCGCGATCTCGCCGAAGATCCACGGCCTGCCCATCGCCGCGCGGCCGATCATCAGCGCGTCGGCACCGGTGCGCTGCAGCACCTCGCGCGCCTGCTCGGGGGTGTCGATGTCGCCGTTGGCCACCACCGGGATCGACACCGCGGCCTTGACCGCGGCCACGGTGTCGTGCTCGGCGTGGCCGCCGTAGCCTTGTTCGCGCGTGCGGCCGTGCACCGCCACCATTGCGACCCCGGCGTTCTCGGCGCGCCGCGCCAGCGCCACGGCGTTGCGCTCGGTGGCGCACCAGCCGCTGCGCATCTTCAGCGTCACCGGCACCCGCTGCGGCGCGCAGGCTGCTACCACTGCAGCAACGATCTCCAGCGCCAACACCTCGTCCTGCATCAACGCCGATCCGGCCCACTTGTTGCACACCTTCTTGGCGGGGCAGCCCATGTTGATGTCGATGATCTGAGCACCGCGGTCGATGTTGTAGCGCGCAGCGTCGGCCATCTCGGCCGCGTCGACCCCGGCGATCTGGACCGCGATCGGTGCCGGCTCACCGGCATGGTCGGCGCGCCTGGAGGTCTTCAGTGAGGCCCACAACTCGCGCTTGCTGGTCACCATCTCGCTGACCGCATAACCCGCGCCCAGGCGCTTGCACAGGATCCGGAACGGCCGGTCCGTGACCCCGGCCATCGGCGCGGCGAACAGGTTGTTGGGGGTGGTGTGGGAACCGATGCGCATGGGTTGCGGTGGCCGAAGTCGGCAGCCGGCTTCGGCAGCAGCAGCGTTGCCGAGCGGCAGCCGAGTGCGTAAAAAAGAGGCGCGAGTATAGACGCCGCTCCCAGACCGATCGGGTGACAGACCGGCCGACCCACTGACGATAATCGCGCCGACATGGAAGCCTGGTTCGCATCGCTACTGGCAGCCCTGGCCTTGCCGAAGTACGGACTCACGACGGTGTTCGTCGTGGCGCTGGTGTCGGCGACGCTGCTGCCGCTGGGCAGCGAGCCCGCGGTGTTCGGGCTGGTCAAGCTCAATCCGCACCTGTTCTGGGCCGCGATCCTGGTCGCCACCGCCGGCAACACGGTGGGCGGCGCGATCAGTTGGTGGATGGGCTATGGCGCCGAGACCGTGGTCGAGAAGGTGCGCCACAAACCGGTCGAGATGCGGGCACTCGACTGGCTTCGGCGCCTGGGGCCGAAAGCGTGCCTGCTTTCGTGGCTGCCGGTGGTGGGCGACCCGCTGTGCGCGCTGGCGGGCTGGCTCAAGCTGTCGTTCTGGCCCTGCGTGATCTACATGGCGATCGGCAAGTTCTTTCGCTATCTGACGATGACTTGGCTGCTGCTGCAGGCCTTTCCCGGCCTGCTTCCCCACGGTTGAACTCCTGCAAGCCGACAATCTTCCTACCCGTCCAGCGCGACAACGCCATCGGCCCACCATGAACATCCCCACTGCCGCCCTCACCGCGAGTCCCACTTCCACCCCCGCCTACCAGGCACTGTCCAGCACCTGGACCCGCTTGCATCATCTGTCGCACCTGCAGTCGATTGCCGGCTGGGACCAGGCCGCCAACATGCCCCCGAAGGGCAACGAAGCGCGCGGTGCGGCGATGGCCGAAATGGCCGCGTTGATGCACCGCTTGCGCACCGACCCGCAGCTGCAGATCCATCTGGAGCAGGCCGAACAGGAGTCGCTGTCCGAGATACAGCGCGCCAACCTGCGCGAGATGCAGCGCCAGTGGCAAGCGTCTAACGCGCTGCCCGAAGACCTGGTGGTGCGCGCGCAACTGGCGTCGTCGCGCTGCGAACATGCGTGGCGCAGCCAGCGGCCCGCCAACGACTGGCAAGGGTTCCTGGTCAATTTCAAGCCGGTGCTGGCGCTGGCGCGCGAACAGGCCGCCCTGCTGTCTGCGCGCACGGGTTTGCGCAAGTACGACGCGCTGATGGACCGCTTCGAGCCCGGCATGACCTGCGCTCAGGTCGACCGCGTGTTCGGCGACGTTCGGCAGTGGCTTCCGGGGCTGATCCAGCAAGTGACCGAACGCCAGGCGGCGCGCCATGCCGCCGACCCGCTGATCGAGCCGGCGGGGCCGTTTGCGCAGCCGGCGCAGCGCGCGCTGTGCGAACGTGTGATGCGCAATCTGGGCTTCGACTTCGACGCCGGGCGGCTCGATGTCAGCACCCACCCGTTCTGCGGCGGCGTGCCCGAGGACGTGCGCATCACCACGCGTTTTCGCGACGACGATTTCCTGCAGAGCTTGATGGGCACCGTGCATGAAACCGGCCATGCCCGCTACGAGCAGAACCTGCCGCGTGGGTGGCTCGGGCAGCCGGTGTCGGACGCCCGTTCGATGGCGCTGCACGAAAGCCAGAGCCTGTCGTTCGAGATGCAACTGGGCAGCCACCCGGCCTTTGTCGCCAACCTGGCGCCGCTGATCGCCGAGGCCTTCGGCGACCAGCCCGCGTTCGCTCCATCCAACCTGCAAAGGTTGCTGACGCGGGTGCGGCCGGGTTTGATCCGGGTCGATGCCGATGAGGTCACCTACCCCGCCCATGTGATCCTGCGCTACGAGATCGAGCGCCCGCTGATCGAAGGCGAGATCGAAGCCGAAGACGTGCCCGCGCTGTGGGACCAGAAGATGCAGGAACTGCTGGGTCAGGACACGCGCGGCAACTTCAAGGACGGGCCGCTGCAGGACGTGCATTGGCCCGAAGCGCTGTTCGGCTACTTTCCCTGCTATTCGCTGGGTGCCATGTATGCGGCGCAGTGGTTCGCCGCGATGCGGCGCCAGATGCCCGATCTGGACGCGCGCATCGCCGCCGGCGATCTCGAGCCGATGTTCGGCTGGCTGCGTGACCACATCTGGTCGCAGGCCAGCCTCTGGACCACTGACGAACTGGCGCGCAAAGCCACCGGTGAAGTGCTGAATCCAGTGCACTTCAAGGCCCACCTGGAAGCCCGCTACCTCGGCTGAGGCTGCCGATCGGGCTTTCTGTCCGACACCTGTGTCCCCACGGCCTGGGCTAGGCCTGCGCCTGCACCGCGGCGTCGAAGTCGGTCATGCTGGCCTCGTCCACCGACAGCATGCGGCTGTCGTCGAAGGGCATCGACGGGCGAAAGTCCGGCGTGTGGGCAGCGGGCGCGGTGGCATTCGCTGCCGAGTTCGTTGCCGCGCGGGAACCCGACGCAGCAGTTGCTGCAGCAAGCCCCGCAGCCGGCCCACCCAGCGCCTGTAGCAGCCGGGTCTGCAGGGCCTGCAACGGAATGTCGTCATCGGGCAACGGCAGGCTCGCGAGTTGGGCACAGATGCGCGCCAGTGCCGGGTGCGGGCAGGTGTCGACGACGGTCAGCCCCTGCTTGCCCAACGCACGTTCCAGCGCGGTCAGGTGCGGCAGCACCGCGCGTGCACCCCGCACCTGATCGAGCAGGCGTGCCAGCGAGGCATGCATCAGCCGTGCTGGGTCGCGGTCCAGCAGCGGGGTGCCGGTGACCGGCAGGGCGTTGGGCATGGCAGCGGCGCCTTGAATGAACGTGGAGCCCTCACTATCGGCACCGGCGGGCGCGATTTGAGCGGCTTGCGGCCGGCCCGACCCTGGCGGGCCGGTCAAACCGCACGCTCCCCGTTCTCAGCACAGCCTTTGCAAATGGCGCAGGCGCTGCGTGCGACAGCGCACATAGGCCGGTCGGCGCACCAGGCGCTCGGCGGGCTCGTGCCTGAAGGCTGGCAGCCGCTGTGCCGCAGCAGCTGACGCATCGCCGTGCGTGACCTGCCGAGGCGGCTGCAGCCAGCGCTGCATCCAGACCGTCTGCATGCCGACCTTGCGCGCCGACTTCAGGTTGGCCAGCGAATCTTCGACCAGCACGCACCTCTGCGGCGGCACGCGCAGCCGCTGCGCCAGCGCGCGGGCCATTCGCGCATCGGGTTTCGGCCGCCAGTGGCCGAACATGCGCAGTTGCTCGATCGCCAGCACACCGTCGAAATGTCGGGCCAGCTTCAGCACCCGCAACACGCGCAACGCATAGGCCAGCGGCGCATTCGTCAACAGATAGCGACGGCCCGGCAAACGCGACAGGGCAGCGATGTCGTCGGCCGCGCCACGCACCCGCGATTCGAGCCCCGGCAGCAAGTGCACATGGTGCAGGAAGTCGGCTGCCGTCACGGCATGGTGGCGCATCAAACCCAGCAGCGTGGCGCCATAGCGCTTCCAGTAGCGGCGTCGCAGCGCATCGGCATCCGTGCGCGACAAGTCGAGCTCGCGTTCGATATAGCCCGTCATGCCTTCGTTGATGCCGCCATACGCCGCCGCACTGGCATCGTGCAGCGTGTTGTCCAGGTCGAACAGCCACACTGGGTCGCGTGCGCCGCGGCGGTGGCGCCGCCCGGTGCGGTGGCGCCGACGGCAAAGCGCCCTCATTTCAGAGCGGCGCGCGGGCTCTTCGATCGAGTAGAGCCGCGGAACCGGCTTTGCCGGGCCGCAGGCGAGCGCCCCCCTGGGGGGCAGCGACCGTCAGGGAGCGTGGGGGCATCAATGACTGCGGATCATGGTTCCGTAGGCTTGGTCGGTCAGCACCTCTAGCAGCATCGCGTGCGGCACCCGGCCGTCGATGATGTGAACCGCGTTGACCCCGCTCTTGGCCGCGTCCAGCGCGCCGGCCATCTTCGGCAGCATGCCGCCGCTGATGGTGCCGTCCTCGAACAACGCATCCAGATCGCGTGAGGTCAGTTCGGTCAGCAGGTTGCCCTGCTTGTCGAGCACCCCGCGGATGTTGGTCAGCAGCAGCAACTTCTCGGCGCCCAGCACGGTCGCGATCTTGGCCGCCACCAGGTCGGCATTGATGTTGTAGCTCTCGTTGTTCTCGCCGAAGCCGATCGGGCTGATGACGGGAATGAACTGGTCGTCCTGCAGCGCCTTGACCACGCTCGGGTCGATCGAGGTGATCTCGCCCACCAGACCGATGTCGTGCATCACACCGGGGTTGTCCTTGTCGGGCATTTTCATCTGGCGCGCCCGGATCAGGCCGCCGTCGCGCACGGTCAGCCCCACGGCCTTGCCCCCGGCGGCATTGATGAGGCCGACGATGTCCTGCTGAACCTCGCCGGCCAGCACCCACTCGACCACGCTCATGGTTTCTTCGTCGGTGACACGCATGCCCTGGATGAAGTGGCCCTTCTTGCCCATCTTTGCGAGCGCGTTCTCGATCTGCGGGCCACCGCCATGAACCACGATCGGGTTCATGCCCACCAGCTTCAACAGCACCACGTCTTCGGCGAAGTCCTGCTGCAGTGCCGGGTCGGTCATCGCGTTGCCGCCGTACTTGATGACCAGCGTGCGGCCATGGAACTTGCGGATGTAAGGCAGCGCCTGGGCCAGGATTTCGGCCTGCTCCCGAGGGGTGATGTGGGAAAGGTCGTGCGACAGGTTGGCGCTCGCGGCCGAGGTGGCGGCGGCGGCTGAAGCCGCAGGCGGCTGCTTGGGATCGCTGGTGCTCATCTCGGTTCCAGTCCAGGGCTGCGCAAGGTGGGCCGATTGTAGGAACGCGCGCCACGATGCCTTGCCCCTACGATGCGACAACCCCAACCAGGAGCCCCCACGACATGAGCAGCAGCAGCACCTCCACCACCCAGGCCGTCGTCAACCACCAGGTCCGCTTGGCCTCGCGACCGGTCGGTCTGCCCAAGGACGCAAACTGGCAGCTGACCGAAGAGCCGGTGCCTGATCTGGCCGATGGCGATGTGCTCGTCAAGGTGCTGATGCTGTCGCTGGACCCGGCCATGCGCGGGTGGATGAACGAAGGCAAGAGCTACATCCCGCCGGTGGGCATCGGCGAGGTCATGCGCGCCGGTGGCATCGGCACCGTCAGTGCGTCGAAGAGCAAGGGCTTCGCGGTCGGCGACACCGTGATCGGCGGACCCGGTGTGCAGGAGCACTGGCTCGTCACCGCTGACCAGATCAAGAAGAGCGGCCTGACCAAGGTCGACCCGGAGCTGGGCAGCCTGACGCAATGGCTCAACGTGCTGGGCATGCCTGGCATGACCGGCTACTTCGGCCTGATGGACGTGGGCCAGCCAAAGGAAGGCGAGACGGTGGTGGTGTCCGGTGCCTCGGGCGCGGTCGGCCAGACCGTGGGACAACTGGCGAAGATCAAGGGCTGCCGCGTGGTCGGCATCGCCGGTGGGCCTGCCAAGTGCGAGTTCGTGGTCGAGGAACTGGGCTTCGATGCCTGCATCGACTACAAGGCGGAGCCATCTGGCAGCGCGGTAAAGGACGGGTTGAAGCAACACTGCCCGAACGGCGTCGACGTCTATTTCGACAACGTCGGCGGCGAGATCCTGGACACCGTGCTGACGCGCATCAACCGCAAGGCCCGCATCATCATCTGCGGCGCCATCAGCCAGTACAACAACACCACCGCAGTCGAAGGGCCGAAGAACTACCTGTCGCTGCTGGTCAACCGGGCGCGCATGGAAGGCATCGTGGTGTTCGACTACGCGCCGCGTTATGCGCAGGCGGTGGCCGAACTGGCCGGGTACCTGAAGGACGGCCGCATGAAGAGCCGTGAAGATGTGGTCGAAGGCGGGGTGTCAAAGTTCCCCGACACCCTGCCCAAGCTCTTCAGCGGCGAGAACTTCGGCAAGCTGGTGCTGGAGGTGGCGAAGGCCTGATCGCGACGGGCTCGTCTCGTGAACTCATGGCCTCGTCTTCGGAAGTCGGCCTCCTCAAGCTCGATCTGTGTCGGCTGATCGCTCGCAAATTCATGATCGGTGGCCCATTGGCGTTGATCAACTGCAAGGACGCCGGCAACGTCCAGGACACATCCGATGCCGATTGCCTCATGCGGGCCCGCTCGACTTCGAAACGGGTTTCGCATCATGGCCTGTGACGCGCCGGTCGGCACGCCCTGGTATCAAGTTGCGAGTGCCTATGTCGTCGCGGCAGAGTCGCCAAGACCAGCGCACCATTGCTTTCGCACTAGCGCCGAGGGGGTGGTCGGCGCATCCCTAACTTTTAGGGTGTTGCTCATCCTCCATCGGCCTACCATCGAACGCTCGGACCGCAAGGCAGGAGTTTGCGAATGGAATTCATCGAACGCATCTTTGGCTTCTCACCCGACGGGGGGAATGGGAGTTTCGAGTTCCTGCTCTTTGCCATTCCCATTGCAGGCATCGTGTACTTGGTCTGGAGACGGCGGCGTCGGCAGGTCGAGCGGAAACGTCCTCCGGCGTCCTGACCGTGGTGCGGGGTTCGGTATGAATTCCAGCAAGCGACAGGCGCCGGAAAAGCCGGGCAGTGCGCCGGCACGGGGTCAGGCGACAGGTGGAGCGGTCTTCGACCCACTCGCGTCCCCACCTGGCGACACAGCGTCTGACAAAACCGCGACAGACCGCGCCATGCCCGCGCCGCAGAGCCCGCTGCCCGACGCAGAGATTGAGCGACTCAAGCGGCTGGGCGGGCAGCCGCTGCCAGCCGACAGTTCTGGCGCGTCCGTGCAAGCCGACCCGTCGGGCGAACCACGGCCCGCGCCACCCAAAGAGCGTGCACCGCCATGAAACCGAAGTCGGCCGCTCGCCAATTTCGCCACACGACGTCACTCGACACGACAGGAGGTCACCATGGTCACCAACAAGGCAGGCACGGCACGCAAGTCGACCAAGACCAAGACCAAGACCAAGACAGTCTCACCAGTCAAAAAGCGGGCGCCAACCAAAGGGCAAAGCTCGTCCGGCCGCGAATATACGAGCTCGGGAGTGGCAGGCAAAGCCAAGGCCGGCGTCATCTACAACCCGACCGGAACACTTTCCGACGCCGCACCGTCCGTTCCGGAGTTGATGGAGCCGCGACCCAAGACCACGAGTCGGTATCCGATTTCCAACGAGGCGTTTGAAGCGCTGAAGGCAGCGGCTGCCAAAGCCGAGCTGCCGGCTGTCACGGCCACACGGTCCAAGGACTCTGCACGTCGCAAGGCAGCGCCTGAAGCCATGGTGGCCATGAGCCCCGGACTTGAACCGGCGGCAGCGCCGGTCGGGTCCAGCAACTTCGCCGGGATCGCGGCCACCGGCTGGCTGCCGCCGGACTGCACGATGGCCGTGGGAGCGTCTCATGTGCTTGCGTCGGTGAACTCCTCGATAGCCGGCTACACGAAGGCCGGTGCGCCGCTGTTTCAACGCACC
>JBDSMV010000231.1:0-5439 GCA_039915715.1 Rubrivivax sp.
CTGGCCGAGCAGGACCCCTACAACAACATCGTGCGCACCACCATCGAGGCGATGGCCGCGGTGTTCGGCGGCACGCAAAGCCTGCACACCAACAGCTTCGACGAAGCGATCGCGCTGCCGACCGAAACCAGCGCCCGGATCGCCCGCAACACGCAACTGATCCTGCAGGAAGAAACCCACATCGGCCAGGTCGTCGACCCGTGGGCCGGCAGCTACATGATGGAAACGCTGACCCAGCAGATGGCCCACGCAGCACAGCAGATCCTGGACGAAGTCGAGGCGCAGGGTGGAATGACGAAAGCCGTCGACTCCGGATGGGCCAAGCTCAAGATCGAAGCCGCGGCAGCGCAGAAGCAGGCCCGCATCGATGCCGGGCAGGATGTGATCGTCGGCGTCAACAAGTACCGGCGCGACAAGCAGGACGCGGTCGAAGCTCGCGACATCGACAATGCCAAGGTCCGTGATGCCCAGATCGCGCGCCTGCAGCAGGTGCGCGCCGGCCGCGACGACGCCAAGGTGAAAACCGCACTCGCCGCGCTGACCGCTGCTGGGGCATCGTCCGATGGCGGTGAGGCGAACAACCTGCTGGCATTGACCATCGATGCGATGCGCTTGCGCGCCACGGTGGGCGAGGTCAGCGACGCGCTGGAGCAGGTCTGGGGCCGTCACCGCGCTGACATTCAGGGTGTCAGCGGCGTTTATGCAGCCGCCTATGCAGAGGCCTACGACAGCGCCGAGGGCTGGGACCGGTTGAAGGGTGAGATCGCGGCCTTCGGTGACGACCATGGCCGCCGGCCGCGCGTGATGATCGCCAAGCTGGGGCAGGACGGTCACGACCGCGGCGCCAAGGTGGTCGCCACGGCCTTTGCCGACCTGGGCTTCGATGTCGACATCGGCCCGCTGTTCCAGACGCCCGACGAATGTGCGCGCCAGGCGATCGAGAACGATGTCCACGCGGTGGGGGTCAGCACCCTCGCTGCGGGCCACAAGACACTCGTGCCGGCGATCGTCGAATCGTTGAAGGCACAGGGCGCCGACGACATCATCGTCTTCGTCGGTGGCGTGATTCCGCAGCAGGACTACGACTTCCTGTATGCGGCCGGCGTCAAAGGCATCTACGGTCCCGGCACGCCGATTCCGGCCAGTGCCAAGGATGTGCTGGAGCAGATCCGCAGCGCCCAGCAGGCCGCGGTCTAGGCCGCTTTCGGCATGCCAACGCCACCGCTGACTGCGGACGGGTTGCTGCAGGGCCTGCGGGGTGAGACGGGTCCGCCGCAGCGCCGCGCACTGGCCAAGGCCATCACCCTGCTGGAATCGACCCGGCCCGACCATCGCGCCATCGCCGATGGGTTGCTGGCGCTGCTGCCACCAGCGGATGAGCGCAGCTTCAGGCTCGGCATCAGCGGCGTGCCGGGTGTCGGCAAGAGCACTTTCATCGAAATGCTGGGGCTGCAACGCGTGGCGGCCGGCGAGCGGGTGGCGGTGCTGGCGGTGGACCCGTCGTCTAGCATCAACGGTGGCTCGATCCTCGGCGACAAGACGCGGATGGAACAGTTGTCGGTGCACGAACGGGCCTTCATCCGACCGAGCCCCACGCGCGGCACGCTGGGTGGCGTGGCCGCGCAGACGCGCGAAGCAGTGCGGCTGTGTGAAGCCGCCGGCTACACGCTGGTGATCGTCGAAACCGTGGGTGTGGGCCAGAGCGAGATCGCCGTGGCCGGCATGAGCGACTTCTATGTGCTGATGCAACTGCCGAATGCGGGTGACGACCTGCAGGCCATCAAGAAAGGCGTGATGGAGATCGCCGATCTGGTGCTGATCAACAAGGCCGACCTGGACCCTGTGGCAGCGACGCGGGCGCGGGCCCAGATCAGCGGCGCGATGCATGACGCGTCGCCGCGCGGCCGCGGGCGCGACCGCGACGGCGCACAGGCGTCCGCACAGGTGCTGGAGATGAGTGCGCTGCGCGGATCCGGCATCGCGGAGTTCTGGCAGGTCGTCAGTCAGTTCCGCGACCAACAGCTGGCATCCGGCGCGTTGCGGCAGCGGCGCCGTTCACAGGACCGGAGCTGGATGTGGGAGCGCATCGAAGCCGGTCTGCGCGACCGCTTCGCGGCGGACCCCGCGGTTCGCGATGCGCTGCCCGGCATCACCGGCGAGGTTTTGAACGGGCACCTGGCGGCGTCGGTGGCGGCGCGGCGCCTGCTGGATCTGATGCGTTGAAATCGACGAACGACCGAACGACCGAACGACCGAACGACCGAACGACCGAACGACCGAACGACCGAACGACCGACCGACCGAGGAATCACGGCCCATGCTCGATATCTCCAGACAACTCGAAGACAAGCGCGCTGCCGCGCGCCTGGGTGGCGGTGACAAGCGCATCGCCGCGCAACATGCCAAAGGCAAGTTGACCGCGCGTGAACGGCTCGACCTGCTGCTGGACGAAGGCAGCTTCGAGGAGTGGGACATGTTCGTCGAGCACCGCAGTGCCGACTTCGGCATGCAGGACCACAAGATTCCCGGTGACGGCGTCGTCACCGGCTACGGCATGGTCAACGGCCGCCTGGTGTTCGTCTTCAGCCAGGACTTCACGGTCTTCGGCGGCGCGCTGTCGGAAGCGCATGCCGAGAAGATCTGCAAGGTGATGGACCAGGCGATGAAGGTCGGGGCACCGGTCATCGGCCTGAACGACAGCGGCGGGGCGCGCATCCAGGAAGGTGTGGCGTCGCTCGGCGGTTATGCCGAGGTCTTCCAGCGCAACGTGCTGGCCAGCGGCGTGATCCCGCAGATCAGCCTGATCATGGGACCGTGCGCCGGGGGCGCTGTGTACTCGCCGGCGATGACCGACTTCATCTTCATGGTGCGCGACAGCAGCTACATGTTCGTCACCGGCCCCGAGGTCGTGAAGACCGTGACCCACGAATCGGTGACCGCCGAAGAGCTGGGCGGCGCCGCCACCCACACCGTCAAGAGCGGCGTTGCCGATGGTGCCTTCGACAACGATGTCGAAGCGATCCTGATGGTGCGGCGCTTCTTCAACTACCTGCCGTTGAACAACAAGAGCGGGGTGCCGGTGCGCGAAAGCGGCGACCCGCCCGAGCGCATCGACCCTTCGCTGGACACGCTGGTGCCGGAGAACCCGAACACGCCTTACGACATCACCGAGCTGATCCTGAAAGTGGTCGACGACGGCGACTTCTATCCGCTGCAGCCCGACTATGCGCAGAACATCGTCATCGGCATGGCGCGCATGGCCGGCCGCACGGTCGGCATCGTCGCCAACAATCCGCTGGTGCTGGCCGGCTGCCTCGACATCAAGAGCAGCATCAAGGCCGCGCGCTTCGTGCGCTTTTGCGATGCCTTCGGCATCCCGGTGATCACCTTCGTCGACGTGCCGGGCTTCATGCCGGGCACCAGCCAGGAGTACGGCGGCATCATCAAGCACGGTGCCAAGCTCTTGTATGCCTATGCCGAATGCACGGTGCCGAAGGTGACCGTGATCATTCGCAAGGCCTATGGCGGCGCCTACGACGTGATGAGCAGCAAGCACCTGCGCGGCGATGTCAATTTCGCCTGGCCGCATGCCGAGATCGCGGTCATGGGTGCCAAGGGCGCGGTCGAGATCATCTTCCGCGACGACAAGGGTGACCCGGCGAAACTGGCCGCACGGGAATCCGAATACAAGGACCGCTTCGCCAATCCGTTCGTGGCCGGCGCGCGCGGCTACATCGACGATGTGATACAGCCGCATGAAACCAGGAAGCGCATCTGCCGCAGCCTGGCGATGCTTGCCGACAAGCAACTCACGAACCCGTGGCGCAAGCACGGCAACATGCCCCTGTGATGACTTACAACGATTCTTCTCGTGTCAACTGCCGCAAGGCGGCAACGGCGTTGCTGTGTGCAGTCGCCCTTGCGGGATGCGGCGGCGGCGGCCCGGACAGTGGGGCATGCGGCTTCGCGGCTGCGGATTGCAGGGGTGCGACGACAACGCCAAACCCTTCGCCAGTCGGCTCGGCGTTTTCTCGTTCGGGAACCGGTGACACCAGCTTCGCGCTTCCTGGCGACGTGTCGCTGGTGCGTATCCAGGGACAGTTCACCGGCACTTCCTCAAATTTTGTCGTTCGGATCGGCAACGACCTCGTGGTCAACGAGATCATCGGCGTCAGCGCGGTGCCGCAAGCACACGATGGCACCTATGTCGTCAATCCCGGAGCAACGGTCACCATCACGAACTCGTCTGGTGTCACCTGGAGCGTGAGCTCCGCTTCATCGCAGGCGCCCCCGTCGGCTGGCATTTTCTCAAAGTCGGGGTCCGGAGACCAGGTCTTTGATCTGCCGGGGCGGGCCGCTCGGTATCGAGTGCAGGCCAGCTTCCCGGGCGCATCGTCGAACTTCATCGTTCGTGTCGCCGGCTCATTGGCCATCAATTCGATCATCGGTACTTCGCAGACGCCAGTCTCATTCGACGGCATCTATGTCTTCCCAGCTGGCGCGCGCGTCGAGGTGCAGAACTCGTCCGGCGTTGGCTGGAACTTCACGGAGTCACCGTAGTCCGATGTTCGAGAAAATCCTGATTGCCAACCGCGGCGAAATCGCCTGCCGCATCATCAAGACGGCCCGCAAGATGGGCATCGCGACGGTGGCGGTCTATTCCGATGCCGACCGCAATGCACGCCATGTGGCGCTGGCCGACGAAGCGGTGCGCCTCGGCCCGGCGCCTTCGCGTGAAAGCTACTTGCTCGGTGATGCCGTCATCGCCGCCTGCAAGGAAACCGGTGCCGAAGCCCTGCACCCGGGTTATGGCTTCCTGAGCGAGAACGCCGACTTCGCGCGCAAGGTCGAAGCCGCCGGCATCGTCTTCATCGGCCCCACCCACGAAGCCATCGCCGCGATGGGCGACAAGATCGCCTCGAAGAAGCTGGCGCAGCAGGCCGGGGTCCATGTCATCCCGGGAGTCAATGAAGCGATTGCCGATGCGGCGCAGGCGGTTCGAATCGCGGGTGAGATCGGCTACCCGGTGATGATCAAGGCCAGCGCCGGCGGGGGTGGCAAGGGACTGCGGGTGGCCCATGACGACAAGGGCGCCGCAGAAGGCTTCGAGTCGTGCCGCAACGAAGCCCGCAACAGCTTCGGAGATGACCGCGTGTTCATCGAGAAGTTTGTCGAACAGCCGCGCCACATCGAAATCCAGGTGCTGGGTGACAGCCATGGCAATCTGATCCACCTCAACGAGCGTGAATGCTCGATCCAGCGCCGCCACCAGAAGGTGATCGAGGAAGCGCCTTCGCCCTTCATCAGCGACGCGACTCGCAAGGCGATGGGCGAGCAGGCGGTGGCTCTGGCCAAGGCCGTCAGGTACCAGAGCGCGGGCACGGTGGAGTTCGTCGTCGGCAAGGACCAGAGCTTCTATTTCCTGGAGATGAACACGCG
>JBDSMV010000241.1:0-4131 GCA_039915715.1 Rubrivivax sp.
GCGAACGCAATCCGATCTTCTGCGGCGCACTCGAACACAAGATGGGCATCCACGGCAACGCCACGGCACAGATCAACCTCGACGGCGCCGAAGGCACGTTGGTGGGCGAGCCCAACCGCGGCCTGCAGGCGATGTTCGTGATGATGAATGCCGCCCGTCTGGGCGTCGGCAACCAGGGCCTGGGGCTGACCGAGGTGGCTTATCAAAACGCAGTGGCCTACTCAAAAGATCGAACGCAGGGCCGCAGCCTGTCGGGCCCGAAAGACCCCGACCAGCAAGCCGACCGCATCATCGTCCACCCCGATGTGCGCAAGATGCTCTTGACCGCGCGTGCATTCGCCGAAGGGGGCCGGGCGCTCGCGATCCACATTGCGCTTCTGCTGGACACCGAAGTGGCCAGCGACGACGAAGCCGAACGCAAGGCCTGTGCCGCTGAGGTGGCGCTGCTGACGCCGATCGCCAAGGCCTTCCTGACCGACAACGCCTGGCTTGCGACTTCGCACTGCATGCAGGTCTACGGCGGCCACGGCTACATCAAGGAATGGGGCATGGAGCAGTTCGTGCGCGACTCGCGCATCAACATGATCTACGAGGGCACCAACACCATCCAGTCGCTGGACCTGCTGGGTCGCAAGGTGCTGGGTGACAACGGCGTCAGGCTGCGTGCCTTCGGCCAGCGCATCGCCGAGTTCGTCGAAGAAGAAGGCACCGACGAGGCGATGCAGGAGTTCATCAACCCGTTGGCCGACCTGGGCGACAAGGTCACCAAGCTGACCACCGAACTCGGCATGAAAGCGATGGGCAATGCCGACGAGGTGGGTGCTGCTGCGGTCGACTACCTGCGCATCGTCGGCCACCTGTGCTTTGCCTATCTGTTTGCGCGCATGGCCAAACTGGCGCTGCAAAAACAAGACAGCGGCGACACCTTCTATGCCGCCAAGCTGCACACCGCACGCTTCTACTTTGCCAAGTTGTTGCCGGAAACTGCGGGTCTGATCCGCAGCGCCCGCAGCGGCGTCGCGCCGTTGATGGCGATGGATGAATCGCTGTTCTGATCTGCCGTTCCCGAAGCGCTGTTCCGACCTTTTTTCACAAGCGTGCCGAAGCCGACACCACAACCACCAGGAGACTGACGATGAAGACCACCCTGACTGCCCTGCTGCTGACCATTGCGACACCGCTCGTGTTTGCGCAGATGAACCCCGCGGGTTTGTGGAAGACGATCGACGACAAGACGGGCACCGAGCGTGCGCAGGTGCGCATCGTCGAAAACGGCGGCGTCTACAGCGGCAAGATCGAGAAGCTGCTGGCGCCCGATGCCAAGCAGGACGGCACCTGCGACAAGTGCAGCGACGACCGCAAGGACAAGCCGATGGTGGGTTTGCAGATCGTGCGCGGGGTCAAGAAGACGGCCGACGACACCTGGGGCGACGGGAAGATCCTCGACGCGGCCGAAGGCAAGGAATACACCGTTCGCATGCAGCCGATCGACGGCGGCAAGAAGATGGAAGTGCGGGGCTACATCGGCATGCCGCTGCTCGGCCGTACGCAGACCTGGACCCGGGTGGAGTGATCTGAGTTCGGGCGGCCCGCATTGACGGCCGCCTGTTGCGTTTGGCAATGGGAGCAATGGCGAGATGAACAGATTCAATGTCCGCAAGGTGGCCGTGCTGGGCGCCGGCGTGATGGGCGCGCAGATCGCGGCCCATCTGGTCAATGTCAATGTGCCGGTGGTGCTGTTCGACCTCGCGGCCAAGGAAGGGGCCAAGAACGGCATCGTCACCAAGGCGGTAGACGGGCTCAAGAAGCTGAAGCCCGCGCCGCTGGCGCTGCCCGAAAGCGCGGCGCTGATCCAGCAGGCCAACTACGACGACGATCTGGCGCTGCTGTCGGAATGCGACCTGGTCATCGAAGCCATCGCCGAGCGCATGGACTGGAAGCTGGCGCTGTACGAGAAGATCGCCGGCCGGGTTGCGCCGCATGCGATCGTCGCCAGCAACACCTCGGGTTTGTCGATCACCACGCTGGCTGAAGCGCTTCCCGATGCGATCAAGCCGCGCTTTTGCGGCATCCACTTCTTCAATCCGCCGCGCTACATGGCGCTGGTGGAGTTGATCGCCACGCCCACCACCGAACCCGAGGTGCTGGACCAGCTGGAAGCCTTCGTGACCAGCGGTCTCGGCAAGAGCGTGGTGCGTGCCAAAGACACGCCCAACTTCATCGCCAACCGCGTCGGCATCGCCGGCATGCTGGCCACCATCAAGGAAGCCGAAACCTACGGCCTGAGCGTCGATGTGGTCGACGACCTGACCGGAAAGAAGCTCGGCCGTGCGTCCAGCGGCACCTTCAGAACCGCCGATGTGGTGGGGCTGGACACGATGGCGCATGTCATCAAGACCCTGCAGGACAACCTGGGCGAAGGCAAGCCGCAGACCACCTCCGAGCCCGACGCGTTCTGGCCGATCTACGAAACGCCGAAAGTGTTGTCGGGGCTGATCGGGCAGGGCGCACTCGGCCAGAAAAGCGGCGCTGGTTTCTACAAGAAGGTCGGCAAGGACATCCTGCGGCTCGACCCGGCGAAGGCTGACTATGTGCCCGGCGGTGCCAAAGCGGACCCCATCGTCGACCGCATGCTGAAGAAGCCTGCGGCCGAACGTTTGAAGCTGTTGCATGACAGCAGCAACCCGCAGGCGCAATTCCTGTGGGCGATCCTGCGCGACGGTTTTCACTACGCTGCGGTGCATCTGGCCGACATCGCCGAGACCGCACGCGATGTCGACTTCGCGATGCGCTGGGGCTTCGGCATGAAGCAGGGCCCGTTCGAGTTGTGGCAGGCGGCGGGCTGGAAGCAGGTGGCCGAATGGGTGCAAGCCGACATCGACGGTGGCAAGGCGCTGAGCAAGGCGCCGCTGCCGAAGTGGGTCAGCGAAGGCCCGGTGGTCGACGCCGGTGGCGTGCACACCGCGAAAGGTTCCTGGAATGCAGCCGACCAGCGTTTCGTTGCGCTGCGCGAGTTGCCGGTCTACGAGCGCCAGGCCTTCCGCGAGGGCGTGCTTGGCGCCGAAGCCGTAGACCCATTGCAAAGCGGCACCGAGTTGTTCAAGAACGAGGAAGTGCGCGTCTGGACCTTGGACGGCGAGGTGATGATCGCCAGCATCACCGCCAAGTTGCACCTGATCAGCGCCACCGTCACCGAAGGGTTGACGAAGGCGGTGGAGTTGGCAGAGCAGTCGTACAAGGGCCTCGTGATCTGGTCACCCGACGAGATGTTTTCGGCCGGTGCCAACCTCGAATCGATGATGCCGGTGTTCATGAAGCTGGGCGCCAAGGGCATCGCGCCCGAAGAGAAGAAGCTGCAGGACCTGATGCTGCGTCTGCGTTACGCCCAGGTTCCTGTCGTGGCGGCGATGCGCGGCATCGCGCTCGGCGGCGGCTGCGAGATCGCGGTGCACTGCGCACGGCGTGTGGCGGCGATGGAAACCTATGTCGGCCTGGTCGAGGTCGGTGTCGGCCTGATCCCCGGTGGCGGTGGCCTGGCCTACATCGCCCGCAAGGCGGCTGAAGCGGCATCCGCCAATGGCGCCAACGGCGACATCCTGAAGTTCGCCAGCGAAGGCTTCACCGCCGCGGCCATGGCCAAGGTCGGCACCAGCGCGATCGAATCGCGCAAGCTCGGCTATTTGCTGGACACCGACACCATCGTGCCGCACAAGGACGAACTGCTGTTCGTCGCGACCACGCAGGCCAAAGCGCTCTTCGACAGCGGCTACCGGCCACCCGTGCGGGCGCGCTTCCCGGTGGCGGGCCGCAGCGGCATCGCCACCATCAAGGCGCAACTGGCCAACATGCGCGACGGCGGCTTCGTCAGTGCGCACGACTTCCACATCGCCACCTTGATTGCGGAAGTGGTGTGCGGAGGCGATGTCGATGCGGGCTCGATGGTGACCGAGGACTACCTGATGGCGATGGAGCGCGAGCGTTTCTGCGGCTTGCTGGAGCATCCGAAATCGCAGGAACGGATCATGGGCATGCTGCAGACCGGCAAGCCGGTTCGCAACTAGTTCGGCAACTGAGGGGACATGCAATGAGCACGAAACAAGTCCAGGACGCCTACATCGTTGCGGCCACCCG
>JBDSMV010000289.1:0-7357 GCA_039915715.1 Rubrivivax sp.
GTTCAAGGTGCCGGTGATGATCGAGATCATCCTGGAGCGGGTGACCAACATCGCGATGGGCACCGAGATCGACAACGTGGTGGAGTTCGAGGAACTCGCCAAGGACCGGCAGCGCGACGCGCCCACCGCCGTCTCGATGCTGGACTGAGCCAGAAAGGAGAACGACCATGCCCAGGTTCGCTGCCAACCTGTCGATGCTCTTCACCGAGGTCGACTTTCTGGACCGCTTCGAACGCGCCGCGAAGGCGGGTTTCGAAGCCGTCGAGTTCTTGTTCCCGTACGCCTACGAAGCGCATGACATCCGCCAACGCCTGGACCGCCACCGCCTGGCACTGGTGCTGCACAACCTGCCGGCCGGTGACTGGGAGTCTGGCGAGCGTGGCATCGCCTGCCACCCGGACCGGGTGGCAGAGTTCCGCGATGGCGTGGCCACAGGCATCCGCTATGCGCAGGCGCTGGGTGTGCCGCAGCTGAATGTGCTGGCGGGCAAGGCGCCGCAGGGCGTGTCGCCCGAACGGTTGCGCGAAACCTTCGTCGGCAATTTGCGTTTTGCAGCAGATGCGTTGAAGCGCGCGGGTCTGAATCTGCTGATCGAGCCGATCAACACCCACGACATTGCGGGCTTCTATCTCAGCACCACCGCGCAGGCGATCTCGGTGCTGGACGAGGTCGGCGCCGACAATGCATTTGTGCAGTACGACATCTATCACGCCCAGCGCATGGAAGGCGAGCTGGCCACGACGATGCAAACGCAGCTGTCACGCATCGGTCACCTGCAGGTGGCCGACAACCCGGGCCGCCATGAACCGGGCACCGGCGAGATCAACTACGAATTTCTCTTCGCCCACATCGACCGCATCGGCTACGACGGCTGGATCGGCTGCGAGTACAAGCCCGCCGCGGGCACCGAAGCCGGGCTGCGCTGGCGCGCTGCGCTGGCGCAGTGACGGGCCCCGCGAGCCGCCGCCCAGCGACAACCAACGCAAAGGAAACCAGGATGAGCACCGCACAACCACAGAAGATCGGCTTCATCGGCTTGGGCACCATGGGTGCACCGATGTGCCAGCACCTGATCGCTGCCGGGCACGATCTGTTCGTGCACACCCGCGGGCCGGTGCCGCAGTCGATTGCCGACAGCAGCGCCACGGTCTGCCGCAGCAACCGCGAGGTCGCAGAGCGCGCCGACACCATCATCGTGATGGTGCCCGACACGCCGAATGTCGAGCAGGTGCTGTTCGCCGATGACGGCGTGGCCGCGGGGCTGGCTGGAAAGCACAGCACCGACAGCACGGGCGGTAACGGCAAGACCGTGGTCGACATGAGCTCGATCTCGCCGCTGGCCACCAAGGCGTTCGCAAAGCGGATCAACGCGCTGGGTTGCGAGTACCTGGACGCACCGGTCTCGGGCGGCGAAGTCGGCGCCCGGGCTGCCAGCCTGTCGATCATGGTCGGCGGCAGCGACGCCACGTTCGCCAAGGTCAGGCCGCTGTTCGAATTGATGGGCAAGAACATCACCCTGGTCGGCGGCAACGGCGACGGCCAGACCGCCAAGGTCGCGAACCAGATCATCGTCGCACTCAACATCGAAGCGGTTGCCGAAGCGTTGCTGTTCGCAGCCAAGGCCGGTGCCGACCCGGCGCGGGTACGCCAGGCATTGATGGGCGGCTTCGCGTCGTCGAAGATCCTGGAGGTGCATGGCGAACGCATGGTCAAGCGCACGTTTGACCCCGGCTTTCGAATCGAGCTGCACCAGAAAGACCTGAACCTGGCGTTGTCCAGTGCGCGTGAGCTGGGGGTGTCGTTGCCCAACACCGCCACCGCGCAAGAGCTGTTCAACGCCTGCGCGGCGCGCGGCGGCAAGGCCTGGGACCACTCGGCGATAGTGCGGGCGCTGGAGCAGCTGGCCAACTTCGAAATCGGCCAGACCGCATGAATCCGCAGGCGCTGCTGCGCCGCATGTTCGACGCCGCGATTGCTTCTGCGCAACCGGCACGGGTGGTCGCTGCCCACCTGCCCGACCCGCGTGAGTTGGGCCGGGGCCGGCTGATCGTGGTCGGCGCCGGCAAGGCGTCGGCGGCGATGGCGCGTGCGGTCGAAGACCACTGGACCGGCCCGCTGGAAGGCTTCGTCATCACCCGCTATGGCTATGCCGTGCCGTGTCAGCAGATCCAGATCGTCGAAGCCGCGCACCCGGTGCCCGACGCTGCCGGGCTGGCCGCAGCCGAAGCCCTGCTGCAACGGGTGCAGGGTCTGAGCGAAGACGACCTGGTGCTGTGCTTGATCTCCGGTGGCGGCTCGGCACTGATGCCGCTGCCCCTGCCGGGGCTGACGCTGGACCACAAGCAAGACGTCAACCGCGCGCTCCTGAAGTCCGGCGCCACCATCGGCGAGATGAACACCGTGCGCCGCCACCTGTCGGCGATCAAGGGCGGTCGGCTGGCAGCCACCTGCCATCCGGCGCGGGTGTTGACCCTTCTGATCTCGGACGTGCCAGGCGACGACCCGATCGACATTGCATCAGGGCCCACCGCCGCCGACCCCACCACCTGCGCCGATGCGCTCGCGATCGTCGAGCGCTACGGCATCGGTCTGCCTGCCGAGGTGCACCAGGTGTTGAGCAGTGGCCGCGGCGAATCGATCAAGCCCGGTGACGCGCGGCTCGCGCGCAGCAAACTGCGCCTGATCGCGACCCCGCAGATGGCGCTGGAAGCAGCCGCCACGGTGGCGCGCGAAGCCGGCTTCACACCGTTGATCCTGTCGGACGCCATCGAAGGCGAAGCGCGCGATGTCGGCAAGGTGCTGGCTGCGATTGCGCTGCAGGTGGCGCGCCAGGGCCAGCCGGCCACGTCGCCCTGCGTCTTGCTGAGCGGCGGCGAAACCACGGTCACGGTGCGGGGCAGCGGCCGCGGCGGCCGCAATGTCGAATGCCTGCTGTCGATGGCGCTGGCGTTGAACGGGCAGCCCGGCATCCATGCACTGGCCGGCGACACCGACGGCGTCGACGGCCAGGAAGAGATTGCCGGTGCGGTGCTGACCCCCGACACCCTGACGCGGGCCCGGGCACTGGGCATTGCCCCGCGTGAACGCCTGTCCGACAACGACGGCCACGGCTTCTTCGAAGCGATCGGCGATTCGGTGATCACCGGCCCGACATTGACCAACGTGAACGACTTTCGCGCCATCGTCATCGGCGAACCGCGCGAGTCACAGAAGGACGCTTAGACATGCGCAGAACCCGCAAGGCCAAGATCGTGGCCACTCTCGGCCCGGCCAGTTCCGACGTGGCGGTGATGCGCAGCCTGTTCGAGGCCGGGGTCGATGTGTTCAGGCTCAACTTCAGCCACGGCAGCGCCGACGACCACCGCGCCCGCTTTGCGGTGCTGCGCGAGCTGGAGCAGGAAACCGGCCGTCCCATCGGCATCCTGGCCGACCTGCAAGGCCCCAAGCTGCGCGTAGGCGTTTTTGCCGATGGCCCGGTCATGCTGATCGAAGGCCAGCCTTTCCGCCTTGACCTGAATGAAGCGCCGGGCAATGTCCAGCGTGCCCGATTGCCACACCCCGAGATTTTTGCCGCGCTTGTGCCCGGCGCCGAGTTGCTGCTGGACGACGGCAAGCTGCGGCTGGTGGTGGTGCGTTGCGGTGACGACTTCGCCGAGACCCGGGTGGTGGTGGGCGGCAGGTTGTCCGAACGCAAGGGTGTCAATGTGCCCGGCGTGGTGCTGCCGATCACCGCGTTGACCGAGAAGGACCGCCGCGACCTGGTGACCGCGCTCGAGATCGGTGTCGACTGGGTGGCGCTGTCGTTTGTGCAGCGGCCCGAGGACGTGATCGAAGCGCGCGGGCTGATCGGCAATCGCGCATCGATCATCGTTAAGCTCGAAAAGCCGGCCGCGATCGAGTGCCTGGACGCGATCGTGGCGGTCAGCGATGCCGTGATGGTGGCACGCGGCGACCTGGGCGTGGAGATGCCGGCCGAGTCGGTTCCCGCTGTGCAGAAGCGCATCGTGCGCAGCTGCCGCCGGCTCGGCAAGCCGGTGGTGGTTGCAACCCAGATGCTGGAATCGATGATCAAGTCGCCAGTGCCCACGCGCGCCGAAGCATCCGATGTCGCCACTGCCATCTATGACGGAGTCGATGCGGTGATGCTGTCGGCCGAGTCGGCTGCAGGCGAATTTCCGCTCGAAGCGGTGACGGTGATGAACCGGATCATCGAAGCGGTCGAGGCCGACCCGATGCAGCGCCAGTTAATCGATGCGTCGCATGTTCAGGCCCAGGCCCAGGCCCAAGCTCGACTTGGCGGCGATGTCGCCGAAGCGGTGTGCTGCGCCATGCGCCGCGCGGTGGCGCTGCTGCAACCCGCGGCGATCGTCTGCTACACCAGTTCGGGTCACACCAGCCTGCGTGCCGCCCGCGAACGACCCGAGTCGCCGATCCTGAGCCTGACTTCGGACATCGGCACCGCGCGCCGCCTGGCGATGGTCTGGGGTGTGCATGCGGTGCATGTCGGCGAGGTCGCCGATGTCGACGAAATGACCGCCTGCGCTTGCGAAGTCGCCAAAGGCGAGGGCTTTGCCAAAGCCGGGGAGGTCATCGTCGCGATCGCGGGCATGCCGTTCGGCACTGCGGGCACCACCAATTTGATGCGCATCGCCAGCGCCTGAGTGGGCTCGAGCGCGGCCCGGCGGTCGCTCCAACTGGGGGTTCAGGAGCCGTCGATTCGACCCGCCGGGGCGCGACGCGACGCCTACACTGCGCCGTCCATGTCCACCCACTCTGCGCGTCACGCCCTGCTCGATCGCCGATCTCGCGCGCCTGCGCACGCCAACGCCATCTCGCGCCCACACCCGTGCTCGGCGGCCTGAAGCGCTGGTTCGGCGGCGCGACGGCGGAGCCGGGCGCCGATGCCTGGCCGGGGATCCGCAGCTGGGCCTGTGCGCAGCGACACACCTTCAAGCAAGTGCCGGACGCCGGCTTCGTGATCGATGGCCGGCTCTCGGCACCGCCTTGGCGCCTGGAGTGGGGGCCGTCGCAGCGCAGCTACCTGAGCGGCGCTGAACTGCGCCTGCGCTGCGAACTGCGGGTGGGCACCGACCTGCAGGCGCTGGTGATGAACCGCGCGCTGCAGGAGTCTTTGGAGGCTTGGGTCTTCGACCAGTTCATCGAAGGCGTGCAGACCCGCATCGACACCGAGACGCCGCCCGAGGCCCGTTGGCTGGTGCTGTTCCCTAAGCTGGCCGGTGCCGCGATGCCGTTGCCGCGCGACCGCTACATCGCCTTGTCCAGCGTCAACCCCTGGTTGCTGCGCTGGCTGGACGGCCCGTTGACCGACGCGCTGACGTCACGCCGCGACGACCCGCAGACGCCCTTCGTGCTGATGGTGGGCCGCGGCCGCCTGGCACTGCGCACCGCCGCGCCCAACATCGATCTGCCGACGCTACAGCGGGTGCTGCAGCTGTTCGAGTGCGCCGCGCAGCAAGCGCAACGCGCCACGCGCTAGCAGCTACAGCCAGCACCCGAGCAGCGGCTTCAGCGCGCCGGGCGCATCTTGCCGAGTTCGATCTTGGCAATCGCGTTGCGGTGGACTTCGTCCGGGCCATCGGCAAAACGCAGGGTGCGGGCATGGGCGTAGAAGCTGGCGAGCGGAAAGTCCTGGCTCATGCCGCCGCCACCGTGCACCTGCATCGCCCAATCGATGACCTGACAAGCCATGTTGGGTGCCACCACCTTGATCATCGCGATCTCGGCCTTGGCGCTCTTGTTGCCGGCGGTGTCCATCATCCAGGCCGCCTTCAATGTCAACAGCCGGGCCTGCTCGATCATGCAGCGGGCTTCGGCGATGCGTTCGCGCGTGACCCCCTGTTCGGCCACTGTCTTGCCGAAGGCGGTGCGGCTGCTGGCGCGTTCGCAGAGCAGCTTCAATGAGCGCTCGGCGACCCCGATCAGGCGCATGCAGTGGTGGATACGGCCCGGGCCGAGGCGACCCTGTGCGATCTCGAAACCGCGGCCTTCGCCCAGCAGGATGTCGGCAGCCGGCACCCGCACATTCTTGAAGTCGATCTCCATGTGGCCGTGCGGTGCGTCGTCGTAGCCGATCACCGTCAGAGGCCGCAGGATCTCGATGCCTTTGGTGTCGGCCGGCACCACGATCATCGACTGCTGTGAATGGCGCGCGGCTTCGGGGTGGGTCTTGCCCATGAAGATGTAGACCTTGCAGCGCGGGTCGCCGGCGCCGCTGATCCACCACTTGCGGCCGTTGATGACGTAGTCGTCGCCATCGCGTTCGATGCGGGACTCGATGTTCGTGGCATCCGATGAAGCCACCGCTGGCTCGGTCATCGCGAAGGCGCTGCGGATCTCGCCCGCCAGAAGTGGCTTCAGCCAACGGTCGTGGTGCGCCTCGGTGCCATAGCGCACCAGCACCTCCATGTTGCCGGTGTCGGGTGCCGAGCAGTTGAAGACTTCGGGCGACCAGGGCACGGCGCCCATGATCTCGGCCAGCGGCGCGTATTCCTGGTTCGACAGTCCGGCGCCCAGGTCGCTGGCGTCGATGCCGCGTTCACTTTCCTGGGTCGCTCCACCCACCTCTGCGCGCGGCGGCAGAAACAGGTTCCACAAGCCGGCGTCGCGTGCCTTGGGCTTGAGTTTCTCGATCGTTTGCAGCGGGCTCCAGCGCTTGCCGGCTTGGGTGTTGGTTTCGATCTCGGCGTGGTAGTCGGCCTCGGCCGGGTAGACATGCTCGGTCATGAAGGCTGACAGCCGTTGCTGCAGGTCCTGGGTGCGGGGGGAGTAGCCGAAGTCCATCTGTGCTCCTTGGTGGGTGTCGTGCTCGAGTTCGTTGTGCCGCGTTGCTTGCGATCGGCACGTCAGTGAAGTGAAGGGTCGTGCAGTCTGGCGTGCTTCAAGGCCATCTCGGCCAGCACCGGGGTCTTGTCGCCGCTGGCGCGGGCCTGGGCGCTGGCCGCCGTGCCGTCGATCACGCGCTTGGCAATGCCTTGTGTGATCGACGCCAGCCTGAACAGGTTGTAGGCCAGGTAGAAGTCCCAGTCGCGGTGCAGGCTGTCGGCATCGGTGCGGCCAGTGCGGCCGGTCCGTTCGCAATAGCGCTGGATGTAGCTGCGCTCATCGGGAATGCCGAGCGGCTCCAGGTCGACCCCGGCGATGCCGCGGAACACCCCCGGCGGAATGTGCCAGGCCATGCAGTGGTAGCTGAAGTCCGCGAGCGGATGGCCGATGGTCGACAGTTCCCAGTCCAGCACCGCGATCACGCGTGCCTCGCTGGGGTCGAACATCAGGTTGTCGAGCCGGTAGTCGCCATGCACCACCGACACCTGCGACGGGTCCCTTGCCGTCTCCGGCA
>JBDSMV010000338.1:0-8022 GCA_039915715.1 Rubrivivax sp.
ACGCGCAGAGCCGGGTGCTGGAAAGCGCGCTTTTCAACGCCGGGCTGCCGTATCGCGTCTATGGCGGCTTGCGCTTCTTCGAGCGCGCCGAGGTCAAGCATGCGCTGGCCTATCTGCGGTTGTTGGAGAACCCGAACGACGACACCAGTTTTTTGCGCGTCGTCAACTTCCCGGCGCGCGGCATCGGCGCGCGCAGCACCGAGCAGTTGCAGGACGCCGCCCGCGCCAGCGGCCGCAGCCTGGCGCAGAGTGCCGGCGCCGTGGCGGGCAAGGCGGGTGTGAACCTGCAGAAGTTCGTGGCCTTGGTCGACGAGATGCGCAGCGCCACGCAGGGCAAGACCCTGCGCGAGATCATCGACCACATGCTGCAACACAGCGGCTTGATCGAGTTCTACACGACCGACAGGGAAGGTCAGGACCGGATCGAGAACCTGGAAGAACTGGTCAACGCCGCCGAGAGCTTCGTGACCCAGGAAGGCTTCGGCAAGGACGCGGTGGCACTGCCGGTGGACGAGCAGGCGGGCGCTTCGTCACCGCCGATGCAGCGCGCAGAAGCGTCGAAGTGGGTGGATGGTTTCGAATTGCCGGCGTTGCCACCGATCCCAGCCGCCCCTGACGCCCCTGACGCCGAAACCGGCGAGATCATGTCGCCGCTGGCGGCTTTCCTGACCCATGCGTCGCTGGAAGCCGGCGACAACCAGGCGCAGCCCGGCGCCGATGCGATCCAGCTCATGACGGTGCATTCGGCCAAGGGGCTCGAGTTCGATGCGGTGTTCATCACCGGCATCGAAGAGGGTTTGTTTCCGCACGAGCAGAGCCTGTCGGATGCCGATGGTGTGGAGGAAGAGCGGCGCCTGATGTATGTGGCCATCACCCGAGCGCGGCGGCGGCTGTACCTGAGCTTCAGCCAGACCCGCATGCTGCACGGCCAGACCCGCTACAACGTCAAGAGCCGCTTCTTCGACGAGTTGCCCGAGGGCACCTTGAAATGGATCACACCGAAGCAGCAGGGATTCGGCTCCGGCTATGCGCGCCAGTACCAGGAAGCATGGTCGCGCGGCAGTGGTTTGTCGGGAATCATCGGTGCGGGGCGGGTGGCGCCCTTTTCACAACCCCCACCGCCACCGATGGTGTCCGCCCATCCGCCGGGGGGCTTGCGCATCGGGCAGAGCGTGTTCCACACCAAGTTCGGTGAGGGCGTGGTGGCAACGCTGGAAGGGCAGGGCGCCGATGCCCGGGCCCAGGTGCATTTCGGCCGCCACGGCCCGAAGTGGCTGGCGCTGGCGATTGCCAAGTTGACGCCGGTGGATTGAGCGGCGCTTGGCGGGCATGAGCCGCAGCGGGGGCCGTCAATGCCGTTTGCCTTACGGCGCCAGCACCTGCAGGTTCGAAAAATAGCTCGTGTTGGCCTGCGCGCGAAGTCGAGCGATCGACCAGGGCGCCCACTCGGGGTCGTCCTGCAGCACATCGAGCAGGATATTGGTGTCGACCAGGATCAACGCCGCACCCCGCGCATCGGGTCAGTCGTCGGCGCGCAGCAGCTTCATCAAGTCGGCGGTGCGCCAGTGCACATCGGCGCTGCCACGCACGGCCTGGAAACGGTCCACCGGCCGCGCCTTGCGCGGGGTGGCTGCTGGTGGCTGCAGCACCAGCTCACCGGCCCGGTTGATGCTGAACTCCACTGTCGAACCCGCAACCAGCGACAGCGCGTCGCGGATGTGCTTGGGGATCGTCACCTTGCCTTTGCTCGTCAACGTGGTGCCCATCCAATGCCTCTCGAGTATTACTTGATGGATCGATGGCAATACAACGAGTCGACCGAACTGCCAGCCCACCTCGTGCAAGCCCGACATGACCGGTCAAAGCCCGCCTTATCCGGTGCTTCACGCCCTCAAGTCCCGCCGATGATGACCGTCAGTCGTCGATGAAAGGCCAGCGCCATGATGCGTTCACTGTGGATTGCCAAGACCGGTATGGAAGGCCAGCAGACCAAGCTGGACGCGATCTCGAACAACCTGGCCAACGTCGGCACGAATGGCTTCAAACGCTCGGGCGTGGCCTTCGAAGACCTGATGTACCAGAACCTGCGTCCCGCAGGCTCGGCCAGTTCCGACCAGACGCAGCTGCCGACCGGGCTGCAGGTCGGCCTTGGCGTGCGCGCCGCTGCCACCACCCGCAATTTCATGCAGGGCAGCCTGCAGCAAACCGGCAACAACCTGGACATCGCGATCAAGGGCGAAGGCTTCTTCCAGATCCAGCTGCCCGATGGCAGCACCGGCTACACCCGCGACGGCAACTTCCAGACCGATGCCACCGGTCAGGTGGTGAACAACGCTGGATATGTGCTGCAGCCAGGGCTCACGGTGCCGGCCAATGCCACTGCCATCAGCATCAGCCTGGACGGGATCGTCAATGCCACCGTGTCGGGCCAGACGGCACCTCAGGCGATCGGCCAGATTCAGCTGGCCTCGTTCATCAACCCGGCCGGGCTGGAAAGCCGCGGCGGCAACCTCTACAAGGAAACAGCCGCCTCCGGCACGCCCAATGCCGCGGCACCGGGTACCGCGGGCCACGGCCTGACCGAGCAGGGTTTCGTCGAAGGCAGCAATGTCAGCGTGGTCGAGGAACTGGTCAGCATGATCGCCACCCAGCGCGCTTACGAGCTGAATTCCAAAGCGATCCAGACCTCGGACCAGATGCTGCAGCGTCTGACGCAGCTGTGATCGGCGCGCCTGCCCTCACTCGTTCTCTTGCGGCCCTGCTGGTGGCCGTAGCCGGGCTGCTGTCGGCAGGCTGCAGCACGCTGTTCCCGCGCGTGGAAGTCGCCGACACCACCACCCTGCCGCGACCGGCGCCAGTGGCCGAAGCGCCTGCACTCAACGGCTCTATCTACCAGGCTGCCAGTTACCGCCCGCTGTTCGAAGACCATCGGGCCAGGCTGGTCGGCGACACGATCACGGTGCAAATCGTCGAGAAAGTAAGCGCCAGCCAAAGCTCCACCAGTTCGGTCGACAAGAGCGGCAAGGTGTCGGCGTCGGTGGCAGCAGTGCCGCTGTTGAACCCGCGGGCACTGGCGCGCGCCAATGCCGAGGGCACATCGGCCAACACCTTCGCCGGCAAGGGCGCCACCCAGAGCAGCAACGACTTCAGCGGCACCGTCACCGCGGTGGTGCGCGAGGTGCTGCCCAACGGCCATTTGCTGATCACAGCCGAGAAGCAGATCGGCGTCAACCACAACGTCGATGTGCTGCGCTTCTCGGGCCAGGTCGACCCCCGAACCATCCAGCCCGGCAACACCGTCGCCAGCGCCCATATCGCCAATGTGCGGCTGGAGCAGCGCGGCCGCGGCGCGCAGTCCGAAGCGCAGGCGATGGGCTGGCTGGGCCGCGTCTTTCTCACCGTGTTGCCGATCTGAGACTCGACATGCAGACCTCTACTTTCGAGCACCCGCCGCAGCCTGCAGGGCCGGACACGCCGCAAACCGAAACCCCCGGCTCATTGCTCGACCGCTTCGTGCAGTGGGCCGTGATCGCGGCGTTGGTGGTGGCCAGCAGCGCGATCTGGTGGCCGGCTTCGGCCACTGCCGCGGTGCGCATCAAGGAAGTGGCGGCGGTGCAGGGGGTGCGCAACAACCCGCTGCTCGGCTATGGCCTGGTGGTGGGGCTGGACGGCAGCGGCGACCAGACCACGCAAACGCCGTTCACCGCCCAGAGCTTGAACGCGCTGTTGCAGCAGCTGGGCGTGACGGTGCCGGCCGGTGTGCAGATGCAGGTCAAGAATGTGGCCGCGGTGATGGTGACCGCGCAGCTGCCGCCCTTCGCGACCCCGGGGCAGACCATCGATGTCAATGTGTCTTCTGTCGGCAACGCCAAGAGCTTGCGCGGTGGCACCTTGATCGCAACGCCGCTGAAGGGTGCCGACGGCCAGATCTACGCACTGGCGCAAGGCAACCTGATCGTCGGCGGCGCCGGCGCGGCAGCCGGTGGCTCGAAGGTGCAGATCAACCACCTGTCGGCAGGCCGCATCCCGGAAGGCGCATCGGTTGAACGCAGCGTGCCGACACCGTTGAACCAGGGCGACAGCATCTCGCTGGCGCTGATGGCCAGCGACTTCGCCACCGCGCGCTCGGTGGCCGGTGCCATCAATGCCGCCAAGGGCAGCGGCACCGCGTCGGCACTGGACGGCCGCACGGTGCGGGTGCAGATGCCGGCTGCCGGCGATGCCCGCATCGCCTTCCTGGCCGACATCGAGAACCTGTCGCTGGACCTGGCCAAGCCGGCCGCCCGCGTGGTGCTGAACGCCCGCACCGGTTCGGTCGTGATGAACGACGCCGTCACGTTGGGCGCTTGCGCAGTGGCGCATGGCAGCCTGGCGGTGACCATCAGCACCACCCCCGTCGTGAGCCAGCCTGGCGCGTTCAGCAGCGGGCAGACCGTGCAGGCCGAACGCTCGGACATCTCGGTGACGCAGACCCCGGGTGCGCTCGTCAACATGCCTGCTGGCGCCAAGCTCACCGATGTGGTGAAAGCGCTGAATGCGCTCGGTGCCACGCCGCTCGACCTGCTGGCGATCCTGCAGGCGATGAAGAGCGCCGGCGCCCTGCATGCCGAGATCGAAGTCATATGAACCCGCTGCTCAACTCGACCATCGCACCGCACGGTCGGCCCTTCACCCAGGGTCTGGCCACCGACACCGCGTCGCTGTCGACGCTGAAAACGCGCGCAGCCACTGACCCCAGGGGCGCGGTGCGCGAAGCCGCCAAGCAGTTCGAGTCGCTGTTCATGGGCGAGCTGATGAAGAGCATGCGTGCCACCACGTTGCAAGGCAGCGACGACAGCAGCAACGCGATGGGCGGCATGGGCAGTGGCGGCGGCATGGGCGGCATGGGCACGCAGATGCTGGACACCCAGTACGCGACCGCACTCAGCGGTCGTCCGGGCGGCTTGTCCGAGGCGATCCTTAAGCAGCTGGAGCGGCAGATGGGCATCAGCCCGGGGCCGATCCCGGTCATCGGCTCGGCCAACAACACGCCCGAGCCGCTGACGGTCGCGCCGGCGACGACCAAGATCCCGCAGGCCGGGGCAGCCGGCTTCGTGCAGCAGCACAGCGATGCGGCCGCCAAAGCCGAAGAAGCCACCGGCATCCCGGCGGCCTTCATGGTGGCGCAGGCCGCCCATGAAACCGGCTGGGGCCGCAAAGAGATCCGCCATGCCGACGGCGCGCCGTCGTTCAACCTGTTCGGCATCAAGGCCGGTGCCAACTGGAAGGGTCCGACCGCCGACATCGTCACCACCGAATACACCGGCGGCAAGGCGCAGAAGGTGGTGGCCAAGTTCCGCGCTTACGGCAGCTATGCCGAATCGTTCACCGACTACGCCAAGCTGATGAAGGAAAGTCCGCGTTACCAGGGCGTGGTGGCCAAGGCCGCCAGTTCCGACCTGAGCGCCGCAGGCTTCGCGCAGGGCTTGCAGCGAGCCGGATATGCCACCGACCCGGCCTATGCCGACAAGCTGACGCGGGTCATCAACACCACGCTTCGGTTGCAACGCTTGTCATGATGCCCCCGAGCTCGCTTTCGCTCGCTACCCCCCATGGGGGCCGTCCGCCTTCGGGCCGGCAAAGCCGGTTCCGAGGCGGGAAGCTCGATCACCGTGCGGACGTGCGATTTGCTGCGCGGCTGGGCCGCTTTACAGCGCGGCACTGACATGGGCGCCTCCCCTTTGATGTCCCTCGGTGTGCGGGCGATGAACGCCAGCTATGCGGCGCTGCAGACCACCGGCCACAACATCGCCAATGCCAATGTGCAGGGCTATTCGCGCCAGACGGTCGGGCTTGCGACTTCGCAAGGACAGTACAGCGGCGCGGGTTTCTTCGGCCGCGGGGTCGATGTCACGACCGTCAGCCGCGCCCACAACGAATTCCTGACCCGCGAGTCGGCCGGGGCGGCATCGCTGTCGGCGATGGACGAAGCGCGGCTGTCGCAGCTGTCGCGGCTGGAGTCGGTCTTCAAGCCTGGCGAGGCCGGGCTCGGCCATGCGGGCACGCTGCTCTTCAGTGCCTTCAGCGACCTGTCCAGCCACCCGGGCGACCTGGCGTCGCGTCAGGTGGTGCTGGCCCGTGCCAGCGACTTGGCGGCACGCTTCAACGAAGCCGGGCTGGCGCTCGACGACGCGCAGCGCAGCGTCACCGCGCAGCTGAAGGCGTCGGTCGACGACATCAACGCGCTCGGGCGCGGCATCGCCGGCATCAATCAGCGCATCGCTGCGCTGAGGGGGCTGGGGCAACCGGCCAATGACTTGCTGGACGAGCGCGAACGCTTGATCGGGCGTCTGTCGTCGCAGATCAAGGTCACCCGCATCGAAGCCGACGACGGCAGCATGGCGATCTTCGTCGGCGGCGGCCAGCGGCTGGTGCTGGGCACCGATGCGGCCGAGATGCGGCTGGTGCAGGACGCCTCGGATCCGTCGCGCAGCGCCATCGGTCTGGTCGAAGGCGGCGCCGTGCGCCTGCTCGACGAGAACAGCCTGGGTGGCGGTGCGGTGGCCGGCCTGCTGCGCTACCAGAACAACGACCTCGTGGCCGGGCGCAACCTGGTCGGCCGTCTGGCGCTGGCCACTGGCATGGCGCTCAACCAGCAGCAGCGCAACGGTCTCGACCTGTCCGGCGCCAACGGCGGCCCGATGTTCCAGATGGGCCCCGCGCAGGCATTGCCCAACGCCCGCAATGCCCGTGACGCCGCCGGCAATGCCATCGGCGGCGTGGCGTTGACCGTGGTCGATGCCAGCCAGGTGCAGGCCAGCGACTACGACCTGAACCCCGACCCCGCCACCCCCGGCTCATGGACCCTGACCCGCCGCAGCGACGGCCTGCAACGCAGCGTCAACAGTGGCGATGTGGTCGACGGCATGCGCGTCGACATCAGCAACCCGCAACCCGGTGACCGCTTTCTGCTGCAGCCGGCAGCCCGTGCGGCCAATGGCATGTCGATGCGGTTGCCGAACCCGCGCGACATCGCGGCCGCCGCACCGCTCACGGCCACCGCCGGCAGCACCAACACCGGCACCGCCAGCGTGGCCGCGTTGCGCGTCACCGAGTCACCGCTGCCCGCGCCCGGGGCCACTGCGCAAATCCGCTTCGACAGTCTCGACGCGGCCACCGGCACCTACTCATTGAGCTGGCAGTTGCTCGATGCCAGCGGCACGGTGGTCGGCAGCGCTGCTGGCGTGGCCTGGAAGCCGGGTGAGCCGATCGGCGGCATCAACGGCTTCACGCTCGACGTGGCCGGGGTGCCGCAGGTCGGCGACACGATTGATGTCTCACCCACGCCGGCTGCCGCGCTCACCAGCAACAACGGCAATGCGCTGGCGATGTCCGGGATGCGCGATGCGGCACTGTCCAACGGCCGCAGCCTTACCGACACCTGGGCCCTGGCGCTTTCGGATGTGGGTGTGCGGGTGCAGAGCGGGCGCACCTCGGCCGACATCTCGAGCGCGGTCGCGCAGCAGGCCGAACAGGTGCGCACGTCGGAAGTCGGCGTCAACCTGGACGAGGAAGCCGCGCGGCTGATCCAGTACCAGCAGAGCTACCAGGCAGCCGCCAAGGTGCTGCAGATCGCGCAATCGCTGTTCGACACCGTGCTTCAGACGGCTGCTGGCTGATCTTTCTTTTTGGTCCTGCTTCGACGATCGGCCCACCATGCGCATCACCACTGCCTTTGCCTACGAATCGTCGGTTGCCAACCTGCAGCGGCGTCAGCAGGCGCTGTCGCTGTCGCAGGAGCAACTCACCAGTGGCAAGCGCGTGCTGCGCGCCAGCGACGACCCGGCGGCTGCCGCCAGCGCCGAGCGGGCCCTGGCGAGCGGTGCGCGGGCGACTTCGCACCTGCGGGCGCTGGACGCAAGCCGGCAGGCGATGCAGCTCAGCGAAAGCGCTTTGGGCTCAGCCGGCGAGATGTTGCAGCAGGCGCGTGAACTCGTGATCAGTGCCGGCAATGGCAGCTACAAGGACAGCGACCGCACCACC
>JBDSMV010000362.1:0-5045 GCA_039915715.1 Rubrivivax sp.
AGGGCTTGGCTTTGAACATCGGCCGCGACGCGGCTTCTTCCGGTACCTTGAACATCGGCAGCGGCGGCACGGTGTTGGTTCGGGCGTCGTCGGTGGCGCCTGGCACGCCTGGAGAGGCTTTCAATCCGTTCGTGCGCATCGGCCGCGACGGGTCAGGCATGCTGTCGGTCACCGGCGGCGGCAGGTTGCTGGTCGAGGGCAACGCGGCTTCGACCGCCGCAAACACGCGCCGCACCAACCTGTTCATCGGCGGCGCTGGCGACACCGTTGTCGGTGGGCGCGGTGTCGCCACCGTCAGCGGGCCCGGGTCTGAACTTCGGGTGTCGGGTGCCGATGCCTACATCGGTGTGGGACACGGCCCGCTGGCCAGCGGCAACCTGACGCTGGCCGACCAGGCGCAAGCTTCGGCGACGATTCTCGGCATCGGCAACTTCGGCGGCACCGGCGTGGCGCGGCTGACCAACTCGCGCATCGACTTGCAAGGCCAATTCAGCGGCAACGGCCAGTTCGGAGCGTCGCTTGCGGTCGGTGCCGGCGAGGGTGCGGTCGGCAACCTCACGTTGAATAACAGCACCGTGAGGATCGACAACGTGGCCGGCAGCAACAACGGCGGCGTGACGATCGGCGGGTCGCAACTGCTGACGGGCGGCGACGGCAGCATCAGCTTGACCGGCGGCTCGTCGATCCAGGTCGTGATGCAACCCGGAACCGGGGGAGTCACTGTGGGCCGCAGCGGCAGCGGTGTGCTGCGGCTGCAGGACGCCAGCAGTGTCGATGTCGGCTCCGGTGGGCTCTACGTCGGCCGCAATGTCGGGTCCGATGGCACCGTCATCGCCACCGGAGGTTCGACTATCACAGCGGGTTTCGTCGGCGTCGGCCGCAACACGCTGGGCGGTGGCGTCACGGTCGATGGCGGCACCGCGACCCTGGTGCTCAACGGCGCCACGCTCAACGCCCAGAACGTGGTCATCGGCACCAACGGCTATCTGGGCGGCAGCGCAGGCGCCATCAATGTCAGCGGCTCGGTTGTCAACTACGGCATCTTCAGTCCCGGCAGTTCGCCGGGCCGCTTCGACATTTCTGGCGACTTCAATGCCGCCGCTGGCAGCCGCCTGATCCTGGAAGTGGAGCAGCGCAACGGCGCCTTCCTCATCGACGACCTGCGCTTTGCTGCCGGTCACCTCGTGACCCTGGGCGGCAGCGCAATCGAGTTTCGCTTTCTCGGCAGCGCCGATCCCAACGCGTTCTTCCTCAGCGGCGACTTCGACATCGCGCGCTTCGTGCGGCAGTCCGATGCAGCCGGTGCACTGGTCGGGCTCGATGCCGGCGCTTATACCGGCGCCACGTTCAGTGCCCGTGCCGATGCCTACGTCTTCACGAGTTTCGAGTACACACTGGCGGGCGGCGCCAGTTTCGTTGCGGTGCCGAATCCGGCGGTGCCCGAGCCGGCGAGCTGGGTCTTGCTTGCAGTCGGCCTGGCAGGCCTGGTTGGCGTGGCCCGGCGACCCAGTGCGCGTTTTCCTACCACTGCTTTGGTTCGCTAGCTCATTGGTTCGCTGGTTCGCTGGTTCGGCGGTTTGTTCGCTCGCTAATCAATGGCCCCCAGCGCAAGCGCACGTTCGCGTTGACGCTGCAGCGTGGTCGTATCGGGTGCCACTTGCGTCGGCCATCCTTGCAGGTGCTGCTCGGCGACGCTCGCCAGCGCGTCGATCCAGGCGGGTTGGTCGTTGAGGCAGGGCACATAGTTGAAGCGCGAGCCGCCGGCTTGCAAGAAAGCGTGGCGCGCTTCCTGGGCGATTTCCTCCAGCGTTTCCAGGCAGTCGGCAACGAAGCCGGGGCACATCACGTCGACCGTGCCGGTGCCAGCTGCGGCCAGCTGCCGCAGGGTGGCCTCGGTGTACGGCTCGAGCCACTTGGCCTTGCCGAAGCGGCTCTGAAAGGTCACTACAAAGTCGTGCGGGGACAGGTCCAGCGCTTCGGCCAGCAACCGCGCGGTTTTGTGGCATTGGCAGTGGTACGGATCGCCCAGCAGCAGCGACCGCTGGGGCACACCGTGGAAGCTCAACACCAGCTTCTGCGCGCGGCCGTGCACGGCCCAGTGGTCGCGCAAGCGCTCAGCCAGCGCCGCGATGTAGCCCCGGTCGTCGTGGTAGTCGTTGACGAAGCGGAACTCCGGCATGTGCCGCGCGCCGCCGGCCCACTGCATCACGCGGTCGGCGACGCTCGCGGTGGTGGCCGCAGCGTATTGCGGATAGAGCGGCAGCACCAGCACGCGCGTCGCGCCTTCGGCCCGCAACCCATCCAGCACGCTCGGCAGCGACGGGTTGCCATAGCGCATCGCATGTCGGACCAGCAACCGGTGCCCGCGGTGGGTGAGCCGGTCTGCCAATGCATGGGCCTGGCGTGCCGTCCACACCGCCAGCGGTGATCCTTCGGGCATCCAGACGCTGGCGTACTTGGCTGCCGAGCGTGCGGGCCGGGTGCGCAGAATGATGCCGTGCAGGATCAACCACCACGGCAGGCGCGGAATCTCGACCACCCGCGGGTCGCTCAGAAACTCGGCCAGATAGCGGCGCAGCGAAGGCGCGTCGGCCTTGTCGGGTGTGCCCAGGTTGACCAACAGCAGGGCGGTGCGCGGCGCCTGCCCGTGCACGAACGCTGGCTCGGGGCGGAATGTCACGCGCTGCAGACGCCGTTATCGCCGTTGTCGCGGATGTCGCCGTCGTCGCGGATAAAGCCGTTGTCGCGGCTATCGCCGCTAAGGCGGACAGCGAGCGTCTGCAGTGCCACCACCATCCGCGGAACATCGACCGGTTTCGGCCAGCACCTGTCGAAGCCGGCGGCCATGGCGGCATCGGTCACTGCCTGGCTGTCGTCTGCGCTGCACAACCAGGCCGGCAGGTCAGGGCGCTTCAGCGTGGCTCGCAGCGCCGGCAAGAGATCGGTGCCCAGAGTGTCCGGCAGGTGCAGATCGAGCAGCAGCAGGTCGGGTTGCCACGAAGCTGCCAGCGCCAGCGCCTCATGGCCGCTGTCGGCGGTCTCGATTTCGACCGGCTCAGGGCCCAAAGAGCGGCAAGCCTCGGCGAACAGCAACGCATGGATGCGGTCGTCATCGACGTACAACACACGCATCGGCAAATGCACCCGTCTGGGAATGAGGCTGCCAGCGAGTTCTGCAGCCCGTCAGCGCGGCGGCAGCAACGGCTGGGGCTGGGTGTCGGCAAAGCGCAGCACGTCGAAGCTCACACAGGCTGACGCCGAGTCGCTGGGGCTGCTGCCGAGCCCGATGCTGCCGCTGCCGTGCAACGTGCACGAGCCGCGCCGCAGGCTCACGATCTCGCCGTCGTTGAAGCGCACATAGGTGCCGTTGTAGCTGAGGTCGGTGAGCTGGAAACTGCCGCCATGCCAGTCGACCCGGGCATGCGATCGCGACACCCGCGAATCGTCGACCGAGAAGGCCGCTTGCGGGCTGCGGCCCAGCACCACCGGCATCTGCGGGTTGGCGAAGACCCGCAGCAAGGCGCCCCAGGTCAGGCGCAGGCCATCGGGTTCGTTCAGGGTGGCGACATCGCCGAACTGGGTCGCCGCCATCTCGCTGCTGATGGCGCGCCGGCCGCCCATCACATGCACCTGCACCGGCTCGACGCGGCCCCGCAGCACCAGCCGGTCGAGGCTGCGGAATCGGGTCCGCGACTCCGGGCTCAAGTCCTGCAGCACTTCGGCCGTGACCAGGGTCTCGTTGTCACCGGCATGGTCCAGCAGGCGGGCCGCCACGTTGACGGCGTCGCCGAAGCAGTCGCTGGACATCTCGACGACTTCGCCGCGTGCGATGCCGACCTGCAGCTTGAGCCCCCGCAGCCCGGACGACGCACCGCGCTCGTTGCCGCGCGACACCATGCCTTCGAGCACGTCGTGCATCAATACGCCGGCCCGTACGGCGGGGTTCGGGTTCTCGAACACCGCCATCAACCCATCGCCGAGGGTCTTGACCACCGTGCCCTGATGCTGGTTGACCGCTGTGGCCAACGCATTGACGCAATGCGTCACCACCGACGTGGCCTCGGCGTTTCCGAGCGACTCGAACAGCCCCGTGCTGCCACGCAGGTCGGCAAACAAAACGGTGCGGTCGGAGATACGGGTCATGCCGGAGAAAGTCTAAGCGAGGCGATCGTCAAGAGCGACCGGCACCGACCTGGAACGAGGACAGACCCCGACCGGGCAGGCGCTCGGTTGGCGGCGCCTGCCCAGCCGATCACAGGTTGTCCAGATAGGTCCGCAGCTTGTCGGACCGGCTCGGGTGCTTCAGCTTGCGGATCGCCTTGGCCTCGATCTGGCGGATGCGTTCACGCGTCACGTCGAACTGCTTGCCGACTTCTTCCAGCGTGTGGTCGGTGCTCATCTCGATGCCGAACCGCATCCTCAGCACCTTGGCTTCGCGCGGGGTCAGGCTGTCCAGAATGTCTTTCACCACATCACGCAGGCCGGCCTGCATGGCCGCGTCGACCGGTGCGACGTTGTTGGTGTCTTCGATGAAGTCGCCCAGATGCGAGTCGTCGTCGTCGCCAATCGGCGTTTCCATGCTGATCGGCTCCTTGGCGATCTTCATGATCTTGCGGATCTTGTCCTCGGGGATCTCCATCTTCTCGGCCAGCGTCGGCGCGTCGGGCTCGTACCCGAACTCCTGCAGGTGCTGGCGACTGATGCGGTTCATCTTGTTGATGGTCTCGATCATGTGCACCGGGATGCGGATCGTCCGCGCCTGATCCGCGATCGAGCGGGTGATGGCCTGGCGAATCCACCACGTGGCATAGGTCGAGAATTTGTAGCCGCGCCGGTACTCGAACTTGTCGACCGCTTTCATCAGGCCGATGTTGCCTTCCTGGATCAGGTCCAGGAACTGCAGGCCGCGGTTGGTGTACTTCTTGGCGATCGAGATGACCAGGCGCAGGTTGGCTTCGATCATCTCCTTCTTGGCGTCACGGCTGGCCTTCTCGCCCTCATTCATCTTCTTGTTGATGGCCTTCAAGTCGTCCAGCGGCACCACT
>JBDSMV010000460.1:0-5238 GCA_039915715.1 Rubrivivax sp.
GTCGGCATTGCGTGCATAGCGCGGGTCGGTGGGCAAGTCAGGACAGCCGGCGACGGCGCAGAAGCGCTTGAACTGCGCGTCGTTGCCCACCGCCAGGATCAGGTGGCCGTCAGCCACTTCGAACACCTGGTAGGGCACGATGTTCTGGTGCGCATTGCCAGCACGGCCCGGCGGCTTGCCGGTGACGAGGTAGTTGGCGCCCAGGTTGGCAAGCATCGCGACCTGCGTGTCGAGCAGCGCCATGTCGACAACCTGACCCTGGCCAGTCAGGTCTCGGTGTCGCAGCGCGGCCAGGATCGCAACCGTGGCGTACATGCCGGTGAACAGGTCGGCTACCGCCACGCCCACTTTCTGCGGCCCGCCACCGGGGCGGTCGTCGCGCTCGCCGGTGATGCTCATCAACCCGCCCAGCCCCTGGATCGCATAGTCGTAGCCGGCGCGGTCGGCATAGGGTCCGGTCTGGCCATAACCAGTGATCGAGCAATAGACCAGCCGTGGGCATTGCGCGCGAACTGAGGCTGCGTCGAGCCCGTAGCGGGCCATGTCGCCGACCTTGAAGTTTTCCACGAGCACGTCGCAGGTCGCCGCCAACTGCAGCACCAGCGCCTGGCCTTCGGGCTGTGCGATGTCGACCGTGACCGAACGCTTGTTGCGGTTGGCCCCCAGAAAGTAGGCGGCTTCGGCGGTGTCGGCGCCGGCATCGTTCTTCAGAAACGGCGGACCCCAGCCCCGCGTGTCGTCGCCTCCGGGGTTGCTCGCTGACGGTGGGCGTTCGATCTTGATGACCTCGGCGCCCAGGTCGGCCAGGGTCTGCGTGCACCATGGGCCTGCCAGTACACGGGACAGGTCCAGGACACGCACGCCGTCGAGGGCGCCGGGCGATGGCAACGGGCTGGGTTCGCTCATGGAGCCGATTTTGGGCCCGTACCTGCGCTCCGCCGCCAAAGTGAAGGTCCGGGGCCGCGGCGATGAACGGCCGCGGGGTCGGGATAATTGCGCCATGCGCATCCACGGAAGGCATCTGTTGGCGGCTCGACCCGCGGTGGCCGACCCCGCAACTCCGCCCGCTTTGCCATCAATGCTGGCGCTGCTTCTGCTCTTGCCCGCTTGCAGTCCGGCACTGAACTGGCGCGATGTCAGACCGGTAGGCACCGCGCTGCAATTGCAGATGCCTTGCCGACCGAATCTGCAAGCCCGCACCGTGTCGTTGGGAGGGCAGCCGGTGCGACTGCAATTGTTGGTCTGCGATGCCGACGGGCGCACCTGGGCGCTGGCCACTGCATCGGTCGCCGAATCGGGCGCTGTCGATGCTGCGCTGCAGGCCTTGCGCGCGGCGGCACTCGCCAATATCGGCGCAGACGCTTCCGTCGCCATTTCGCGACCGTTGCAGGTCCCGGGTGCCACCCCCCAGGTCGCTGCCGCACACCTTGATGCCCGGGGCCGCCTGCCCGACGGCCAGTCGGTGCAAATCCAGGCAGCGGTGTTTGCCGATGGATCGCAAGTGCACCAGGCCACGGCACTGGGACCGGCGCTCCCTGCAGCGGAGACCCGCATTTTCTTCGACAGTCTGCGGATCGTCCGTTGAGCGGCATCGCTGTCCTGATGGGCGGGGTGTGGCAATGAAGACGCCGACCCTGCCCGCCGTGGCTGTGTTCGGCATCTTTGCCTTCACCTACCTGTTCTCTGCGCTGCTGCGCGCCGTCACGGCCACGCTGGCGCCGGTTTTCAGCCGCGAGCTGGGGCTGCAGGCCGCCGACCTTGGCTTGCTGGCAGGCGCCTATTTTTTCGGCTTTGCGGCCACGCAGCTGCCGTTGGGTGGCGCGCTCGACCGCTACGGGCCGCGCCGCACGCTGATGGTGCTGCTTGCGGTGGCGGTGCTGGGCTGCATCGCCTTCGCGTTGGCGCCGAACCTGCCCGCGATGATCGCCGCGCGGGTGCTGATCGGCGTCGGGGTCGGCGCTTGCCTGATGGCTCCGCTGACCTGTTACCGGACGCTGTTCACCTCGTCAGCCCAGTTGCGCGCCAACTCGTGGATGCTGATGACGGGCTCCCTCGGCATGGTGGCCTCGACGCTGCCGGTGCAATGGCTGCTGCCGACCCTGGGTTGGCGCGGGTTGTTCTGGGCCATTGCGGCGGTGCTGCTGGTGTCGACAGGGCTGGTGGCGTGGGGGGCTCCACGGGTTCTGGCCTCTACGGCGGCTGGCAGCGCTGTCGGTAGCGGCACGCAGGATGCGGCAGCGTTGGGTCACGGGGGCTACCTCGCCATCGCACGACACCCGCTTTTCATGCGCCTGGCGCCGCTCGGCTTCTGGGTCTACGGCGGTCTGATCGCCGTTCAGTCGCTGTGGGCGGGCCCTTGGCTGACCCGCGTCGGGGGCGCCACTGCCGAGCAAGCGGCGCGCGGGCTCTTCACCATCAACCTGGCCATGCTGTGCACCTTCATGACCTGGGGCGCGGTGATGCCGCGCCTGGCGCGCCGCGGCATCGGCGCCTTGCGTCTTGTGGCCTGGGGCGTGCCGCTTGCGCTGTGCCTGCTGGCGCTGAACATCGCCAGCGGCGCCGCGGCCGGGCCTTGGCACTGGGCGGCATGGTGCATGGCGTGCTCGTTCGTGGCCGTCAGCCAGCCCGCAATCGGGGCGGCCTTTCCGGTTCAGCAGGTCGGCCGCGCGCTGTCGGCCTTCAACCTGGTGATCTTTTCGGGCGTGTTCTGCATCCAGTGGGGCATCGGCCTCGTAATCGACGGCTTGCGCCACCACGGCATCGCCGAGCCGGACGCCATGCGCCTCGCCTTTGCTGCCTTCGGCCTGGGCGGCGTGCTGGCCTACCTGTGGTTCCTGCGGGTCCGTCGGGTGGCCCTTCCATAATCCGGCACAGACACTGCACCATGGCTTCCATCCTGCTCGTTGCCCACGCCCCACTGGCTTCCGCGTTGCAAGCCGTGGCGGGTCATGCCTTCGCGGAGAGTTGCGCGCGGGTGCGCGCCATCGACGTGGCGGCCGACACCACGCTGGCCGCTGCCGAGGTGCTGGTGTGCGAGGCGCTGGCCGATCTGGCGGCGGCTCCCGCGCTGGGCACGGTAGAAGACGCCGACGTGCTGGTGCTCACCGATGTCTTCGGTGCGACGCCCTGCAACGCTGCACTGGCGGCCGCGGACAGCCGGCAAGCGGTGCGGGTGGTGGCGGGGGTCAACGTGCCGATGCTGTGGCGGGCGCTGTGTTATGCGCAACTGCCGGTGGCAGAACTCGTGATGCGGGCAATCGATGGCGGGCGCCAGGGCATCATGCAGATCGCAGCTCCCCGCCGCCACAACCAGAACAACCCTCCGCGCAGCGATGATCCGGACACAAATAGCGATCAGTAACAGGCTCGGCCTTCATGCCCGTGCCTCGGCGAAGCTGACCAAGCTTGCGGGGGGCTTCAAGAGCGAGATCCACATGAGCCGCAACGGCCGCCGCGTCAACGCCAAGAGCATCATGGGCGTGATGATGCTGGCTGCCGCGATGGGCTCCGAGGTCGAACTCGAAACCGATGGTGAAGACGAGCAGGTCGCCATGGACGCGCTGCGGGCACTGATCGAGAGCAAGTTCGGCGAGGCGGAGTAGCCGCTTGAGCATCCAGATCTTCGGCATGCCGGTTTCACGCGGCGTCGCGATCGGGCGTGCGGTGCTGGTGGCGTCGAGCCGGGTCGACGTGGCGCACTACTTTGTCAGCATCGACCGGGTCGACCACGAGCTGGGCCGCCTCAGCGCCGCGCGTGACGCCGTGTCGGCCGAACTCGAGGGCTTGAAGCGCGAATTGCGTGCCGACGCGCCGCATGAACTGGCGGCACTGCTCGACGTGCACCTGATGCTGCTGCAGGACGAGTCGCTGATCGGTGCCAGCATGAACCGGGTGCGAGAGCGCCACTACAACGCCGAGTGGGCGCTCTCGGCCCAGCTCGAGGTGCTGGCGCGGCTCTTCGACGAGATGGAAGACGCTTACCTGCGCGAACGCAAGGCCGATGTCGAACAGGTGGTCGAGCGGCTGCTGCGCAGCCTGTCGGCCTCGCTGGCTGAATCGGTGCCGGGCCCGTCGGCAGCCGCGCAAGCCGCGCGCGACTTCGCCGGTGAGGACCCGCTGGTGCTGGTGGCCAACGACGTGGCGCCGGCCGACATGATGCAGTTCAAGCGCAGCGTGTTCACCGGCTTCGTCACCGATGTCGGCGGGCGCACGTCACACACCGCCATCGTCGCTCGCAGCCTGGACATACCGGCGGTGGTGGGCGCCCGCGAGGCGAGCCGGCTGGTGCGCCAGGACGACTGGCTCGTGATCGACGGCGACACCGGCGTGGTGATCATCAACCCGCCCCCCATCGTGCTGGAGGAGTACCGGTTCCGCCAGCGCCAGAGCGAACTCGAACGGGCCCGCCTGGACCGTCTGCGGCACACCCCGGCGGTGACGGTCGATGGTGCGCGGATCGACCTGCTGGCCAACATCGAGCTGCCGGGGGACGGCCCCGGTGCGGTCGAGGCCGGTGCGGTCGGCGTGGGGCTGTTCCGCAGCGAGTTCCTGTTCATGAACCGAGGGGGCGACCTGCCGGGCGAGGACGAACAGTTCGAGGCCTATCGCGATGCTGTGTTGGCGATGCAGGGCTTGCCGCAGCGGCGACCCCAGGGTGCGGACGTCGCAACGAAGCACCTTATGCTTGACGGCCGCGATGCGTGCCGGGTGCATGGAGAAGCTGCGCAGGCCCATCGCCAGCAACAACTCGGTGAACGCGGTGTCGCCCGCCATCTCGCCGCAGACGCTGACGCCCCGTCCCATGGTGACGGCACGGGTGATGGTGTGGTGGAGCAGGTGCAGCACCGCCGGATGCCAAGGGTCGTACAGATGCGCCACGGTTTCGTCTGCACGGTCGATGGCCAGGGTGTATTGGATGAGGTCGTTGGTGCCGATCGAGACGAAATCGAAATGCGCCAGGAACCGGTCGATCGAGATCGCCGCTGCCGGCACTTCGACCATCGCACCCACCTCGACGCGGCCGTGGGGTCGACCCGCGTCGTCGAGTTGCTGGCGCGCTCGCGCCAGCGCGTCCAGGATGAGCTTGATCTCGCCCATCTGAGCCACCATGGGGAACAGGATGTTGACGCGGCCGAAGGCACTGGCGCGCAGGATCGCCCGCAGTTGCTGGCGGAACATGCCCGGTTCAGACAAGCTCCATCGGATCGCGCGCAAACCCATCGCCGGGTTCAGCCCGTG
>JBDSMV010000469.1:0-15954 GCA_039915715.1 Rubrivivax sp.
GTCGGCATGTTCTGGCTTGCCCGTGGGCAGCAGGATCTTGCCGACAACCGTGAGCGCGGGCGCTTGCAGCACCACCAGTTCGGTGGCTTTGCCGTTCTCGCTTTCCATCGTTACCACCAGCCGCTGGGTTGCCGGGTCGTAGTGGCTGTTGTCGAGCCCGGTACCGAGCTTGATGCTGGGCTGCGGTTGCAGACTAGACAGCCTGAACGGCGTCAAGCTTCCGTCCTGGTTGTTCGACACCCCGAGATCGAACTCGGGCAGCAACGTGGCGCCGTTGGACGACGCGGCTGCTGTTTGCGCGATTACCTTCAGCAGCTTGTGCGTGCGCAGGTCGATCACCTTCAGGCCTTCCGAGCGATGACCGATGAAAAGATGATCTCGCGCTTCGTCGATCGCCAGGTAGTCCCATCCCGACGCCTTGCCGGGAATCGACACCGCATGCTCGACCTGCCAACCGTCGAAGGCCTGGGCGGGAGTCACCAACATGGTCGCCACGGCCGCGACCAAGCGCAAGAAATGAACCGTCGTTGCCATTTGATCCCTGCTTGCTCGGTAGGCCGGCATCGTAGTCAGCAGCAGCTGTCGGGCAGCTGTCAGCAGTGCCATTGCAGCCATGGCGTTGACAGTTGATCTTCAGCCAATGGGTTCTAGACTGGGGTATGCATCTGCCATCGCTTGTAGTAGCTCTGAGTTTGGGCCTGGTCTGCAGTGCTTGTTCGACCTCGAACCCGCTTGCCCTGACAGGGGGTGATCCGGGTGCCGACATGCAGGCCCGCACCGTGCAGGCTGCGCAACGCGAAGGCCGTGTGGTGGTCTACAGCGTGCTGAGCAACAAGGCGGCGGCGCCGTTGGTGCAAGGCTTCAAGGCGTTGTATCCGGGCATCGAGGTCGAGTACGACGGTGAAGGCGGTTCCACCGAGACCGACGCGCGCTTCCGCGCCGAGGTGGCGGCGGGCCAGGCATCGGCCGATGTGGTCTGGAGCTCGGCCATGGACCTGCAAATGAAGCTGGTCGCCGATGGCTATGCGATGCACCACGCGTCGCCCGAAGCCGCGATGCTGCCGCCGTGGGCGGTCTATCAGGACCTGGCCTGGGGCACCACCTTCGAGCCGGTGGTGTTCATCTACAACAAGGCCCGGGTCAGCGCTGCCGACGTGCCCCAGGACCGTGCTGCATTTGCGCGGCTGCTGGATGCCGAACCCGACAAGTACCGCGGCAAGGTGACCGCGTTCGACATCGAGAAGAGTGGCGTCGGCTTCATGTTCGCGGTCCAGGATCGCGCACTTGCAACCCACCCGGACCAACTGCTGCATGCCTTTGGCCGCGCCCATCTGCAGCCCTCCGCAGGCACCGGCAACATGCTCACCAAAGTGGCATCGGGCGAATACCTGCTGGGCTACAACATCATGGGTGGCTATGCGTTGTCGCGTTCCGGCAAGGACCTGCCGGGTCTGGGTGTGGTGATTCCCAAGGACTACACCGTGGTGCTGTCGCGGGTGATGTTCATCAGCAAGCACGCCCGCAATCCCAACGCCGCCAGGCTTTGGGCAGACTACGTGCTGTCGGCGCGCGGCCAGCAAGTCATCGGCACGGCGATGGAGCTGTATGCGCTGCGCGAGGGTGTCGATGCGCCGTACACCGCGGCCACGCTGGCGCCACTGCTCGGTGCCGGCGCCAGGCCGATGAAGCTGGACTTGACCCTTCTGGACGATCTGCAGCCGGCCAGGCACCGTGCGTTTGTTGCCGCATGGAAGGCGGCGGTGCGGCCCGTGACTGCGCGCTAGCTGCGGAACCCGGGCCGGAACTGACGGCGCGCCCGCACAACCCGCAGTCGAATCGCGGGACTGTACGCGTTGCGATTCAGCCCACGACCACGCAACGACCGACCAGGCTCAGCGCGGCGCCGTCACCGGGTGCGAGCGGCTGGGCCGGGCTGCTGTCGACAACAAACAGGGTACCCAGCTCGGTCGCAAACGCGTACTCCCGCGTGCTGCCGAGGTAGGCGGCCTTCAGCACCGTGGCGGGAAGCTCGCCGTGCCCCGGCGCAGCGATGCGCCAGGCTTCAGGCCGCACGGCCACGCGCACCGGCTGGCCCTGGTGCCGCGCCTGCCCCGCTGCCAACCCTGCTGCCGACACCGAGGCCGCCACCCGCGGCTCGACCACCAGCGGCCCCAGCTGCACCGTGCGGTCGTCGCGCCAGCAGCCGTCGAACAGCATCGCTTCGCCCATGAAGCCGGCGACGAACTCGCTGCCCGGGTTCTCGTACAGGTCGGCCGGCGAGCCCGCCTGCGCGATGACGCCGTTGTTCATCACGATGATGGTGTCGCTGACCGCCAGCGCTTCGCCCTGGTCGTGCGTGACATAGGCCACCGTCAGCTTCAGCCGCTGCTGCAGCGCGCGGATCTCTTCGCGCATCGAACGCCGCAGCCGCGCATCCAGGTTCGACAGCGGCTCGTCGAACAGCAGCACCGCTGGCTCCAGCACCAGCGCCCGTGCCAGTGCCACCCGTTGCTGTTGCCCGCCAGACAGCTCGCTCGGCAGGCGCCGGTCGAGCCCGCTCAGGCCGACCAGCGCCATCGCCGCATGCGCGCGGTCGTGCGCCTGGCGCTTGGCGACACCGGTCACCGTCAACCCATAGCCGACATTGGTGGCCACGTCCATGTGCGGGAACAGCGCATAACTCTGGAACACCATGCTGACATTGCGTTCGGCCGGGCCCAGCGCCGTGACATCGCGCCCGGCGATGAAGATCTGCCCGGCGGTCGGCGCTTCCAGCCCCGCGATCATCCGCAGCGTGGTGGTCTTGCCGCACCCGCTGGGGCCGAGCAGGGTGGTGAGCGTGCCGGCTGCGATCGTGAAGCCGATGTCGCGCACCGCCCAGGGCGCGCCAGGGCCGCTCGCATAGCGCTTGCTGACCTCGCGGAATTCGATGCCGGGCACGGGATCGGAAACAGCGGAAGCAGTCATTGGTCGCCTCGGGGTTTGGTGGGTGCCGTGCGCCGGCCGAGCCTGCGTTCACCGACCAGCCACTGAATGGCCGCGATGGCGGCCGACATCAGCACGATCAGCACAGTGCAGTAGGCCAGCGCCACGCCATAGTCGCCATTGCCGACGCGGCCGATGATGTAGGTGGTGGCCAGTTCGTTTTCGGCCGTGACCAGAAAGATCACCGCCGACACCGTGGTCATCGAACGCACGAAGCTGTAGACCAGTGCCGCCACCAGCGCCGGCTTCAGGAGCGGCAGCACCACGCGTCGCACCGTGGTGGCGGTGCGCGCATGCAGCATCGTCGACGCCTCGTCCAGTGAGCGGTCGATCTGCTTCAACGCCGCGGCCCCGGCGCGCACCCCCACCGGCAAGCTGCGGAACACAAAGCACAGCACGATGATCAACGCGGTGCCGGTGAGCTCGAACGGCGGCACGTTGAAGACCAGCACATAACTCACACCCAGCACGGTGCCCGGAATCGCAAACGCCAGCAACGCACCGAACTCGAAAGCCGAGCGGCCGCGGAAGGTGGTGCGGTCCAGCAGCCACGCGATCAAGAGCCCGATGGCCGCACACAGCGGGGCCGCGATCGCCGCCAGCTTCAGCGTCGTGAACAGCGAATGCCATGCGGTGCCCGCCCAGACGATGCCACCGCCGACATCGGCGTTGCCCCACTGGATGTCGAACGCAGTGATGAAGTGACGCAGCGTGGGCGTGTAGTCGCGCCCCCAGGTGGTGACGAAGCCGCCGACGATGGCGAACAGATACACCACGAGCGTGAACGCGAGCCACGGCATCACCACCGCCAACAACGAGCGCGACAACACCGGCGGCAACGGCATCGGCAACCCCGCATCGCCCTTGCCCGACACCGTGGCATAGCCGGCGCTGCCCACCACCTTGCGCTGCAGCGCGAACACCGCCAGCGCGAAGGCACTCAGGATCAAGGCCAGCGACGCTGCCCGCCCCTGGTCGAACTGCGCACCGACGATGGCGAAGAAGATGTCGGTCGACAGCACGCTGTAGGAACCACCGACCACGATCGGGTTGCCGAAGTCGGTCAGGCTTTCGATAAAGCCGACCAGAAAGGCATTGGCCAGACCCGGCTTCAAGAGCGGCAACGTGACCGTTCGGAAGGTGGTCCAGCGGCTGGCGCGCAAGGTCTGCGCGGCTTCTTCCAGCGAAGGGCTCACCCCCGCGACCACGCCGCGGATGATCAGACACGCGATGGGCGTGAACGCGAACAGCTGCGCCAGCCACAACCCCGGCAAACCGTAGAACCAGCGCGTGGGCGTGATGCCGAACAGCGATTCCAGCAGCTGGTTGACGACGCCTGCGCGGCCGAACAGCAGGATCAACCCCAGGCCGACGACGAAGGGCGGGGTGATGATCGGCAGCAGCGACAGCAGGTTGACCGGCTGCTTCAGTGTCGAGGCACCGCGCTCGGCCAGCAAGGCGATCATGGCGCCGAGCACGGTGGTGCCGGTGGCTGTCAGCAGCGCCAGGAACAGCGTGTTCCACGCCACGCCGCAACGCAGGTTTCCCAGCACGCAGCCGAGGTCCCAGACATGCTCGTTGGCGATGCGGTCGAACGCCGCCTGCAGCGACAGGCGGCCGGCATCGTCGAACAAGGCGCCCGACAACGCCACCGTCGTCGGCAGCGCCACCAACAGCAGCAGCAACGCAGCGCAGCCCACCACGCTGCAGGCCACGAAGGCATCGCCCTTGAAGCCGCCGAGGGCCGCGGTGCCGACTCCCAGCAGCATCACCAGCGACAGCAGCACCAGCGCCGCACCCCAGCCGAAGGCGCGCTGCCCGCTGGCCAGCGGTCCGAATGCGGCGTCGAGGAAGCCGAAGTTCCAGCCGCTGGCACCGATCGCAAAGCCGCCCGCCAGCAGCACCACCAGGCCGACCCCGGCACCGACCACGAGCCCGCGGCCGCGCAGCTTGCCCGACCGCAACGACGCGGTCAGGCACAGCAGCAGCGCGGCGAAGGCGATGCCGAGCCAGCCACGCGACACTGACTGAGACTGCAAGTTCGTCAGCGTCACCCGCAGGCCGCTGGCCGACTCCGGCAGGCTCAGCGATGTCGCCAGCGACTGGATGAACGAGCGGTCGGGGTCGAGATGCCACGGCAGCAACGCAAACGCCGCCAGACCGACCAGCGCCCAGGCCAGCGCCGCCGGCCCGACCCGATCGCGACCCTGGCGCTGTGCCGAGTCGCGCTCCCGGTCGCCACCGCCATGCGGCACGGCGGCTTACTTCGGCGCCGAGCCGACGTCCTTTTCCCAGCGAGCGATCAACCGCTTGCGTTCGCTGCTGGCGCCGTACTTGGCGTAGTCGTAGCTGATGAGCTTGATCTTTTGGAAGTCGGGCACGTTGGGGTCGACCTTGGCGGCCTTGTTCGACGGCAATTGGAACTGCCGCGTGGCAGCACCGAACTGCTGCGCCTGCGGTGTCAGCGCCCATTCGTAGAACTTCTTCGCGGCTTCCAGGTTCTTCGCGCCCTTGATGATCGACATCGAGCCGATCTCGGCGCCAGTGCCTTCGGACGGGGTCACGGTTTCGAGCGGAAAGCCGGCCATCCTCTCTTGCGGGCCATCGTGCACGAAGCTGATCGAGACCGCGGTTTCACCACGCGCAGCGGCCTTGATCGGTGCGGTGCCCGAGCGCGTGTAGACACTGACATTGCGGTTCAGCGCCTTCAGGTAGTCGAAAGCCTTGTCCTCGCCCATCAACTGCACGAGCGTGGCGATCATGGTGTAGGCGGTGCCGCTGGAGGCCGGGTTGGCCACCTGAATCTCGCCTTTGTATTCGGGCTTCAGCAGGTCGGCCCAACTGCGCGGCACTGGTAGCTTCTTCTTGGCCAGCAGTTCGGTGTTGTAGCCAAAGCCGAGCGGGCCCGAATAGATGCCGACCGTTTTATAGCCTGACTGCTTGGCTTGCTGCTGCGCCCAATCATGCAACTGCGGCAGGCTCGGCGATTGGTATTCCAGCGTCAGGTCCTGCTCGGCTGCTTGCAAGTGCGGGTCGCCGGTGCCACCGAACCAGACATCGGTCTTCGGGTTGGCGCGTTCGGCGATCAACTGCGCAAGCGCTTCCCCGGAACCCTTCAGGCTCATGTTGACCTTGACCCCGGTGGTCTTCGCATAAACCGTCTGGATCACGTTGCACCAGTCGGCCTGCACCGAGCAGATGACGTTGACCTGCGTGTTCTGCGCCAGCACCGCGGTGCTGACCATCAGGCCGGCCATCAGCGCCAGTCCGTTGCTTGCCTTGCGTCCCATCGTCGTCTCCGGTTGCCGCCTGGACGCGTATGCGCAGGCCCTGGCCAGTGATCGTAAGTGAGCTTCGAGGGCCGAAGCCCCCCCAAAGGCGCAATGGCACGCAGTGCCGCAGCCGCCTGCCCTCCCGCTGACGCAGGGTGTCGACTTCCTTTACAACTGAAGCACTGCGACTGTCAATTTGCTGCCATGCGAACAGGGCACGGATTTCGTTAAATGTTGCAGAATCGTTGCCGATCAAGCTGTTTGCATGGCGATACCGGTTTTGCCGTTGGGCCATTCGGTACGTTTCTTGCAGCAGACGTCGATCTGCGCTCAGCACAACCAGAGGAACGACCGCATGAAACCATCGAACGTGTCCCGGCGCCTGCGCGCAATCACGGCGGCTGCTCTGTTTCTGGGAAGCGCCGGCGCCGCTCAAGCCATCGTCTACACCGGCTTCTGGGACCCGCTTTTCGGAACGAGTCTGCCCAATCTGAGCTTTTCCGGCAGTGCCAGCATCTACATCCCCGATGCCTGCGTCGCGCGCGGGCCCAACAGCAACAGCGGCTTCGTCGGCAACTTCAGCAGTTGCACCAGCAACGGTGGCAACGCCGTCGACCCGATGCGGCTGATCAGCGCGCAGGTCACGCTGACCGACATTCGGCCTGGCGGTCCATCGCAGACCTTGGACTTCATCACCGGCTTCAACTACACGATGCAGCAACTGGCCAACTTTGTGCTGGGTGCCTACATCGAGTTCGATCCCCAGGGGACCGACAACGGCGCACTCGTCGGCACATCCACCCCCTACATCGGTGCCGTACCCGGAACGATCGCCGCGTCGAAAACCAACGGCACCGCTGCCAACGATTTCTACCTGCGTTTCGGCCCCGGTCCGACCACGCCGCCACCATCGGGAGGCGTTGCTGCCTTCGACGGCGTGGACCCGTCGGCTGTCTACCGCACATCCAACATCCTGGCAGTGGCGCAAGGCTCGGGCGGGCCATCGGGTGGCATCCGGTCGAACGATGCCCAGGTCCGGTGGGACGCGGTGCCGGAGCCCGGTTCGATGGCACTGGTGCTGGCGGCGCTCGGTGCCCTGGGCGCCGCGTCGCTGGTGCGGCGCCGGCGCTGATCCTCGACTGCGCCGCCGCTGCGAAGGCGGCGTTTGGCGAGCCGGTCGCTGATGCCGGCTACTTGTCTTCTGGTGCTGTCGGCATCAAGTCGGGCTGCTGCTGAGCTGGCGCTCATCGGCGCCGGCTTCTTGCGCCAAAGCGCGTTCGATGGCGGTTTCGACATCCCACCCTTCGGCCTCGGCCCAAGCCGACGCAAAAGCCTCGGCCGGCACCGTCTGCCGCAGCGTGTCCGTCAACTGCCGCCAGCGTTTGTGCAGGCCGGGTGGTCGCACCAGCGCCAGGCGCTCACGCAGCAGCGAGGTCAGTCCCAACAGCCGCACGGCCAGCAGGGAACGCTGCTGCGACAGGGCGAGCGCCGCGTGGTCTTCCAGACAGCCCAACAATTCGTCGCGCATCTCGAAATCGCGGTAGGCGCGCAGGGCCTGGCTGAGTCGGGCACCCGCGCTGTCCGCCAGCCCCTCGTCCAGGTCGATCTTGCCGAGCCATCGCTGCGCGTTGGCTTCGCCGCGGCGGTCGCCGGCTTCGCGGCACACCGTCGACGACCGCGCGCCGTGGCGGCGCGCCGATGTCGGGTCGCCACCTTCGAATGCCAACACCGCCAGCATCAGCTCGCATTCGCCTTCGGCTTCCTGGTTGTGCAGGTCGCGGGCGATTGCGAGCCCATGGCGCAGGTGCTCAACCGCGCGAACGCTCTCGCCGGTGTGGCGGTGGATGTGGCCCAGATGAATCAGCGCGATGACTTCGCCCATGCGGTCGTCGTTGCTGCGGAAGATCTCCAGCGCCTCGTGTTCACTCAGCTCAGCCGCTGCGGCGTCGCCTGCCGGTAGCCGCGCCAAGGTCAGGGTCGAGAGCGTGGCGGCGATGTCGATCGGGTTGCCCAGCCGGCGCCGCAGCACCAGGCAGCGCTCCAGCATGCGACGCGCTTCGGCATGGTCGCTCTGTGCGCTGGCCAGCGCGGCACCGACATACAAGGCCCAGGCCTGCGCGAGTTCGGAGTTCTGCACCGCGGGCAACGCCAGCGCGGCCTGCACCGTGGCGCGGCCTTCGGTCGAGTAGCCGCGCAGCATCCAGAACCCCAACATCGCGACTGTGAACTTGACCGCGACGAAGGCTTCCACGCCCCCGGCCAGGGAGAGCTCGATCGCCGCTCGCACGTTGTCGAGTTCGACTTCCATGCGTTGCACCCAATCGGCCTGCTCGCGACCCTTGATCCCCCTGTTGGTAGCCTTTGCGAAAGCGAAGAAATGCTGGCAGTGGCGCTCAACGGTCAGTGCAGCGTCGTCGTCCGCCGCCGCCACCAGCTTCTCGCGTCCATAGTCGACGATCGTCTCCAGCATGCGATAGCGCGGCACATCCTGGCGGTCGTCCAGCATCACGAGTGATTTCTCGACCAGCGAGGTCAGCAGGTCCAGTATGTCGTCGCGCTGCAGCGGATCGACACCGCACACGGCCTCTGCGGCTTCCAGGTCGAAACCGCCCGCGAACACGCTCAACCGCCCCAAGGCAGTCTGCTCATCACGATTCAGAAGATCGTAGGACCAGTCGACCAGCGCGCGCAGTGTCTGCTGGCGTTGCAGCAGCGTGCGGCCCCCGCCGGTCAGCAGCTTGTAGCGGTCCTTGACGCGGGCGTTGATGTCGGCCACTCCCATCCCCCGCACCCGCGCCGCCGCCAGCTCCAGCGCCAGCGGAATGCCTTCGAGCCGCGACACCAGTTCGGCCACCGCCGGTCCGTCGCGCTCGGTCAGCTCGAAGCTGGGTTTGTGCAGTCGCGCGCGGTCGACGAACAAGCGCACCGCGGTGGACTGCTGCAGCGTGGCGATGTCGACCCCGGCGCCGGCAGGGGGCAGCGGCAGCGGCATCACCGGGTAGGCCTGTTCACCCGGCACATGGAGCGCTTCGCGGCTCGACGCGATGGCATGAACCCCGGGCGCCGCTCGCAGGATCGCCGACACCAGTTCGGCGCAAGCCTGCACCAGGTGTTCGCAGTTGTCGACGATCAGCAGCAGCCGGCGCGTCTTCAGGTAGGCGCACACGGTCTGCAGCAGTGCCTTGTCGGCGGCTTCGCGAACCCCGAGCGCCTGCGCTGCTTCGTCCACCACCAGTGCCGGGTCGCGGATCGGAGCCAGGTCCAGGAACCACACGCCATCGGGAAACTCGGGCATGACCTCGGCGGCAGCCTGCAGCGACAGGCGGGTCTTGCCCAAGCCACCCATGCCCAGCAGCGTCACCAGGCGCGTTTGCGCCATCAAAGCCTTGACCTCGGCCAACTCCCTTTCGCGGCCCACGAACGACGTGAACTGCTGCGGCAGGTTGTTGGGCATCTGGTTCACCGGCATCCAGCGGCCGCCGCTCTTGGCCACGCGCCACACCTTGTCGGTGTCGGGCGGGGCGGCGAAGGGGGCTGAGTCGGTGCCGATCTCGAACAACTCGATCGGCTCGGTCACACCTTTGACGGCCCAGCAGCCGTGCGAATGCACTGTCAGACCGTTCGGTACGCGGTCGCCGAGCGCTTGCCGCGCCTTCATCGTCAGCAGGATCTGCCCGCCCTGCGCCAGACACATCACACGCGCCGCCGTCGGTTTGGCGATGCCGTCGACCTCCAGCGGTTTGGCACCGCGGGCGACATCGGCGGGCGCGTTTTCGCGCAGGATCACCGGTCCCACATGCAAGCCGGCGCGGGCCTTCAGCGGCACGGGCAGCGCGGCAAGTGCCTGTTGATAGTCGACCGCATAACGCACAGCATCGGCGGCATCGTCGAACAACAGCAGCATGCCGTCGGTCTTGTCGATTTCGAGCCCGCGCCAGCGCGGCAGCAGGTCGCGGGCTGCGCGGTCGTGCGAGGCCCAGACTTCGGTCATGGCCATGTCGCCCAGACGCTCGGACAGCCGTGTGCTGTCGACCACGTCGGTCAGGAGCAGGGCGCGGATGTCGGACATGAGAGGGTCGGCAACGGTATCGCAGGATCAGCCTATGACGGTATCACCGACACTGCGGTTCTGGTCCCGTCAGGAAGGGGGTGCCGCAGGCCTGGCACTGCAACCCCCGGGCGGACCCTTCATCACCTGCGAATCGAGCCGAAGGAGCAATCGAAAATGGCAGCCTACATCTGGGGCAACATCGAGGTCACCGACACGTCGCTGTACGAGCAGTACCGGCAACAGGTGCCGTCGCTGATCGCGAAGCACGGCGGCCGCTACCGCATCCGCGGCGGCACAGCCGAGGTGCTGGAAGGTGACGTGTCGGCCCAGCGCATCGTGCTGATCGAGTTCGATGACATGCACAAGTTGAAAGCCTTCTACACCTCATCCGAGTACCGCACGCTGATCGCACTGCGCCAGCGAGCCAGCCATGGCAGCCTGTACGCGGTCGAGGGCGTTGCGCCGGTTTGATCCGGGACCTGAGGCAGTGAGGAAACTGAGATGGACATCTGGAAACTGAACGTCGGCCGGGGGCTGGTGCCGCCGAATGGAATGGGTCAATGAGCACGGCCACGCGAATCCCCGGGCGGCGCCTGCTGCATTCGCCCGGTCCGACCCCACTGCCCGATGCGGTGCTGCATGCGCTGGCGCAGCAGCCGATGGACCTGGCCGACCCGCGGGTCGACGCCAACATCGCCGCCTGCGAGCACGGTCTGCGCCGTGTGCTGCAGACCGCGTCGGCCGGGGTGTATTTCTATGCCGCCAACGGCCACGGGGTCTGGGAAGCGGTGGTCGAGAACCTGCTCGCACCCGGTGAGACGGTGCTGGTACCGGGCACCGGGCACTTTTCCGAATCGTGGGCGGTGCAAACCGAGGCACTCGGACGCAAGGTGCTGCGCACCCCTTGGCAAGAAGGCTGGCCGATCGACCCCGGCGTGGTCGAGCAAATGTTGCGCGACGACCGCGAGCAAACGATTCGTGCGGTGTTTGCGGTGCACACCGATACCGCCACCGGCATCACCAGCGACCTGACTGCGGTGCGCGCGGCGATCGACGCCGCCGGTCACCCGGCACTGCTGGTGGCCGACGTGGTGGCGTCGCTGGCGGCGGCGCCGTTCGCGATGGACGCGCTGGGTGTCGATGTGGCAGTGGGGGCTTCGCAGAAGGGCTTGATGTGCCCGCCGGGGGTCGGCTTTCTTGCGGTCAACGACCGTGCATTCGCGGTGGCGGCTCGCAACCCGTCGCCGCGTTTTTATTGGGACTTCGTGCGGCGTCGCGACGCGATGTCCTATCGGAAGTTCTGCGGCACGCCACCGCAGAACGTGATGTTCGGACTCGAGGCCGCGTTGGGCCTGATTGCCGACGAGGGCCTGCCGGCGTTGTTCGAGCGCCATGCGTTGCTGGCGCGGTCGGTGCAGGCTGCGGTCGAAGGGTGGGGAACCGTCGGTGCCGGCCAGCCCGCGCTGAGCCTGCTGGCGCGCGACCCAGCGAGCCGCTCGGTTTCAGTGACTGCGGTGGCGGTGCACCCGGACGCGGACCTGGATGTCGATGCGTTGCGCACGGTGGCACGCGAACGCTTTCAGGTGGCGATGGCCGGCGGCCTCGGACCGCTGGCCGGCCGGGCCTTCCGCATCGGCCATCTGGGGGATTGCAACGCTGCCAACATCCTCGGCGCCGTCGCCGGCATCGAAGCCGCCTTGCGGACCCAACGTGTGGCGATCGGCGACGGCATCGGCCGTGCAGTGGCGGTGATGGCCGAGGGTTGAGGCGTCAGCGGGCGGCAGCGAAGCCGGTCAGGCCGCCAGTTTCAGCAGCCCGGCATGGGCGGCATCGTGCATGCCTTCGATGCCACGCGCTGGCTCATCGGCGCTCGAGGCCGAGCCGCTGCCCACCACTCCCCAGGCGCGGCGCAATGCCGGTGCCGGGGCCACTTCCTCGGGTGTCAGCAGAATCCCGGCGCGTCGCATTGCAAGGCCGAGCCGCGGACTGCCGGCCCACACCGTCAGCGGCCACGACAGCAGCAGCGGCAGCGTCACGGGCGCCAGCCACCAGACCATCGCCGGCACCGTCCACGCGGCCGCGCCGAGCACCGCGGCAGCGACCAGCGACAACGGCAGCATCGCGCCGGCCGCATCGCGCCATCGCAGCCTTTCGGCCTGCCGCGGGGGCGATTTCCATTGCAGCTTCAAGCCAGTCAATGCGCCGAACACGAACAGGCTGTGTGCGGCCATGCGCACCGGTGCCTGCAGTGCCGAGGTGATCGCTTCCAGCACAGCGCTGACGATGAGCCCGCGCCGGCCGCCGTAGAGCGCTTCCTGCCGCTCCTGCAGCACCAGTGCCACGCCCAGCATGCGCGGCAGCATCAAAAGTCCGATGGTCGATGCCCACAGCATCAGAAGCGCGCTCGGCCACACCGACGGTGTCTGCATCAGGTGCCCGCCGGTCTGCCGCAACACGGCCCCCAACACCACGAAGGCCAGCCACAGCGGTGCCGACAGGTAGGCCATCGCACCGGTGGCGAACATCGCGCGGTGCACGCGGTGCAAATTGGGCTCGGCGATCAGGCGGGCGTTTTGCAGGTTGCCCTGGCACCAGCGGCGGTCGCGTTGCAGTTCGGCCAGCAGGTGCGGCGGTTGCTGCTCCCAGCTGCCGGGCAGATCGGGCACCAGCCAGACCTGATACCCCGCGCGGCGCATCAGCGCGGCTTCGACGAAGTCGTGCGACAGGATCTCGCCCGACAAGCCGCCGTTGCCTTTCAACGCGGCCAGCCCGCAATGGGCCATGAAGGGCGCGATGCGGATGATCGCGGTGTGACCCCAGTAGTGCGACTCGCCCAACTGCCAGTACTGCATGCCGGCACTGAACAGGCGCCCGGTGACGCGGCCTGCGAACTGCTGCGAACGCGCATGCGGTGTGGCGACCCCGCAGGCCACCGGGGCCGATTGCACGATGCCGGCTTGGGGGTGGGCTTCCATCAAGCGCACCAGACCCAGCACGGCTTCGCCGCTCATCACGCTGTCGGCGTCGAACACCACCATGTAGCGGTGGCGGCCGCCCCAACGGCGGCAGAAGTCGGCCACGTTGCCCGACTTGCGCTTGTTGCGGCGCAGGCGCCAGCGGTAGTGCACGCGCAGGCCATGGCCGGCGAAGCGTTCGCGCAGCGCCAGTGCCGCCAGGCGTTCGGTGGCGCGCAGCAGCGGGTCGGAACTGTCGGACAGCAGATAGATCTCCACCAGCCGAGCGCCACCCGCAGCCACCAGCGACTCGGCGCTGGCATTGAGCCCGGCGAACACGGTGGCCACGTCTTCGTTACAGATCGGCATCACGAGTGCGGTGCGCGCATCGGCGGCGATCGGGTCGTGCGCCACCTTGCGGTGAGACAGCATGTGCGGGTCACCGCTGCGCAGCACGCGCCAGCCCATCACAGCTGTCACGCAGCCGGCCGTGACCCAGGCAAACAGCAACGAGAACAACCCCACCTGCGCCAGGTGCAGCGCGTCGAAGCCGTCTGCGGGCTGCGACACCAGCAGCAGGCTGGCCGACAGCACGGCAGCCAGCAGCACCAGCGCCATCAGCACCGAGCGACGCTTGTGGGCGGCGCGCTGCCAGCCGTGCAGCCGCAGGGTCGGCGCAGCGGCCGAAGCGGCTGCATCAATGGTCGTACGGCTCAGCCGCAGCGCGGCACCGACGCCGCCCTTGAAGCCGAGCCAGGGCTGAGCCGGCATCGAACCGCGCCGGATTGCCGGCGCTGCGGCATGGGTGTAACGGCGCTGGCGGGTGCGCGCCGCCAGGCGTTGCAGCTCGGTCGGCTGTGACCATGCCGAAGCGGATTCGGCGGTCGAACAAACGTGATTCATGGCAGTGGCTCCGCGGGCACGAGTGCGGCCCAGGTTTCGGTCAAGGCGTCGGAACCCAGGCGCAGATAGGCCCGCAGTTCGGTGGGTTGGTTGCGGTCGTCGCGCTGCACCCGCAGTTGCATGCGCCAGCCCGAGATCGGGTGGCGCCAGGCGCGCGCCGCGGTGATGCGTGCGCCCAGGGCGGCGCTGGCCACGGCTTGCACGGGCGCGTCGGCGGGCAGGTCAGCGAGTGCCGAGCCTTCGAAATCGACGATGAACTGCAGGTCGCCCCTGCGGTCGCCGGCCGCCTTCCAGCCGATGCCGCGGCGGCTCTGCACCACGTGGGCCACGGCTGGTTGCCGTTGCAGGTCGCCCTGCCAATGCAGCCGGTACGCAAGCACCAGCGGTTCGCCGCCTGCCGGCAGCGTGGTTGGCACCCAGTAGGCGACGATGTTGTCGTGGGTTTCGTCGGGGGTCGGCAACTGCAGCAGTTCGATCCGGCCTGCGCCCCAGTCACCGAGGGGTTCGACCCAGGCGCTGGGCCGGCGCTCGTAATGCGCTTCATCGTCTTCGTAGCTCGCAAAGCGGCGGTCGCGCTGCATCAGGCCGAAGCCCTGCAATTGCCGCACCGCGAAACTGCTGACCGATGGAAATACCGGGTTGACCAGCGGGCGCCAAAGCGACTCGCCGTCGGCTTGCAACATCAATCCGTCGGAGTCGTGAACCTCGGGTCGGAAGTCACCGGCTCCCGCGTTCGGCTGGTTTTGCAGATGAGGCTGCGGCTGGTTCTCGCCGAACGCATACATGCTGGACAGCGGTGCGATGCCCAGGTGCGGTGTGCGGTCGGCTGCGGCGCGCAGATACAGGCGCTGCTGCACATCGACCGTGGTATCGGTGCCGGGTCGTACCGTGAAGCGGTAGGCACCGGCCGCGCTCGGCGAATCGAGCAGCGCGTAGATGACCAGTTCAGTGGCATCCAGGCCCGGGCGTTCGATCCAGAAGGTGGTGAAGCGCGGAAATTCCTCGCCCCGGGCTGGCGGCGCGCCGACCGTGTCAATTGCCAGCGCCCGTGCCGACAGGCCGTAAACCTGGTTGCGACCGATCGCCCGAAAGTAGCTGGCACCGAGGAAGACGATCAGCTCGTCCTTGACACCGCTGGCATTGAGCGCGGTGTGGACGCGGAAGCCGGCAAGGCCTTGCGGGCCCAGCCCGGCCACCACGGACGCGTCGATGCGATTCTTCCCAAACGTCCAGTCCGCCGGGTCGTGGCGCAGGGGATGGACCGCACCGTCAACGATCTGGCTGATCTGCACCGGCTGGTGCCCGCCGCCGACATGAAAGAACTGCAACTCGAACGGCAGCCCCAGGTCGCGCCACAAGGCCCGTTCGGGACGCCAGCGGATCTCGCGCATGGCGTCGTAACCGAGCCGATTCAGCTCTGCCGGTACGGTAGCGTCGGCGCCCCCGGTGTCGCGGTACGGGGCCGCCGCCGACTGGCGCGCGATCGTCGCCACATCCTCGAGGCCGAACGCCGCAGCTGCGCCCGCGGCGCACAAGAACCCGGGCAGCATGACAGCCGCGATCAACAGGAAGCGAAACATCCGCAGGGCGGGGCCAGAGGACCCGTGGGGCGCCCCGATGGCGCCGTCGGAAGGCCTTACTGCAGGTTTCGTGCCAAAACTGAAATCTTGTTCTTCATCAACGGGTTGGGTGCTGAACGGTCAAGATGGTTTGGCGTAGCGGCGCGGTTTGACCGTTAAAGCGTCGCCGATCGGCGACAAGACCGCAACCGCTGAGCGTTGAGAACGGG
>JBDSMV010000472.1:0-4932 GCA_039915715.1 Rubrivivax sp.
CTTCAAGAACGCCGACATCCCGATCTACATCTACGGCGAGACGCGCACCAGCCAGCACATCCCCAACGACATCCTGCGTGAGCTTCACGGCTTCATCCACATGTTCGAGGACACGCCCGAATTCGTCGCGCGCCACATCATCCGCGAGGCCAAGAGCTATCTCGAAGGCGTGCAGCCGCCGTTTTTCAAGGCGCTGCTCGATTACGCCGAGGAGGGCTCCTATTCATGGCATTGCCCGGGCCATTCAGGCGGCGTGGCTTTTCTGAAGAGCCCGGTCGGGCAGATGTTTCATCAGTTCTTCGGCGAAAACATGCTGCGCGCCGATGTCTGCAATTCAGTCGAGGAACTGGGCCAGTTGCTGGACCACACCGGCCCCGTGCTGCAGAGCGAAATCAACGCGGCGCGCATCTTCAACGCCGACCATTGCTTCTTCGTCACCAACGGAACCAGCACATCGAACAAGATGGTCTGGCACCACACCGTGGCGCCGGGCGATGTGGTGGTGGTGGACCGCAACTGCCACAAGAGCATTCTGCACGCGATCATCATGACCGGCGCGGTGCCGGTGTTTCTGACGCCGACCCGCAACCAGCACGGCATCATCGGCCCGATCCCGGAGTCCGAGTTCTCGCCCGACGCGATCAGGAAGAAGATTGCCGCCCACCCGCTGCTGCAAGGCGTCGACGCACAGACCGTCAAGCCGCGCATCCTGACGTTGACGCAAAGCACCTACGACGGCGTGCTCTACAACACCGAAGCCATCAAGCACGCGCTGGACGGCTACATCGACGTGCTGCACTTCGACGAAGCCTGGCTGCCCCACGCCGCCTTCCACAAGTTCTATGGCACCTTCCATGCGATGGGCAAGAACCGGCCGCGGCCGAAGGACCAGTTGGTGTTCGCCACGCAGAGCACGCACAAGCTGCTGGCCGGCATCAGCCAGGCGAGCCAGGTGCTGGTGCAGGATGCAGCCGAACGCAAACTCGACCGCAGCCTCTTCAACGAGGCCTATCTGATGCACACCAGCACCAGCCCGCAGTACGCGATCATCGCCAGCTGCGATGTGGCCGCGGCCATGATGGAAGCGCCCGGTGGGCCGGCGCTGGTGGAAGAGAGCATCAGCGAGTCGATGGACTTCCGGCGCGCGATGCGCAAAGTCGCTGCCGACTTCGGCAAGAAGGACTGGTGGTTCAGTGTCTGGGGTCCCGACAAGCTGGTCAAGGACGGCATTGGCCGCTCCGACGACTGGGTGCTGAAGAAAGATGCCAAGTGGCATGGTTTCGGTGCGCTGGCTGACGGATTCAATCTGCTGGACCCCATCAAGTGCACGATCGTCACGCCGGGGCTGAACCTGTCGGGCAAGTTCGACGCCACCGGCATCCCGGCATCGATCGTCACCAAGTTCTTGGCCGAGCACGGCGTGGTGGTCGAGAAGACCGGGCTCTACTCGTTCTTCATCATGTTCACGATCGGCATCACCAAGGGCCGCTGGAACACGCTCCTGACCGCACTGCAGCAGTTCAAGGACGACCACGACCGCAACGCGCCGATGTGGCGCATCCTGCCGGAGTTCTGCGCGGTGCACCCGCGTTATGAGCGCATGGGCTTGCGCGACCTGTGCCAGGCCATCCACAGCATGTACAGCAAGGGCGACATCGCGCGGCTGACGACCGAGATGTACCTGTCGGACATCACGCCGGTGATGAAACCCACCGATGCGTTTGCCCACATTGCGCACCGCAAGACCGAACGCGTGGCCATCGACGATCTGGAAGGGCGCCTGACAACGGCGCTGCTGACGCCCTACCCGCCGGGCATTCCGCTCTTGATTCCCGGCGAACGCTTCAACAAGAAGATCGTCGACTACCTGCGCTTCACGCGCGAGTTCAATGCGGCATTTCCGGGGTTCGACACCGACGTGCACGGGCTGGTCGAAGACGATGCTGCGCCCGATGGCAAGCGGCGCTATTACGTCGACTGCGTACGCGAAGACGTGCCGGCGCCGGCTTCGGTGGACCCGGTCGAAGCGGCCGCCGTGGCGCCGCGTCTGCCGGCCAAGGCGCCGAGACCCCGCGCTGCCATCGCAGCCAAGCCAAAGAAAGTTCGCGCCTAGTTAAGCTTCCACCAGTCCGGCGCCGCCCATCGCCTGACTGAAACCGCCGTCGACGTAGGTGATCTCGGCAGTGATGCCGGCGGCCAGGTCCGACAGCAGGAACGCCGCGGCGTTGCCGACATCGTCGATGGTGACGTTGCGCCCCAGCGGCGCACCCTGCGCCACCACGTCCAGGATCTTGCCGAAGCCCTTGATACCGGCTGACGCCAGCGTCTTGATCGGCCCCGCCGAAATGCCGTTGACGCGGATGCCTTTGGGGCCCAGGCTCTGCGCCAGGTAGCGCACGCTGGCTTCCAGCGATGCCTTCGCGAGGCCCATGGTGTTGTAGTTGGGAACCGCCAGCAGCGCGCCCAGATAGCTCAATGTCAGCAGTGCCGAGCCCGGGCGCAGGCGCGGCAGCGCGCCCTTTGCAAGGGCCGGAAAGCTGTAAGCCGAGATGTCGTGCGCGATGCGAAAATTCTCGCGCGTGAAGCCTGCGAGGAAGTCGCCGCCGATGGCCTCGCGCGGTGCAAATCCAATGGCGTGCACTAAGCCGTCGAACTGTGGCCAGGCCTCGCCCAGGTCGCGGAACAGCGCGTCGATCTGCTCGTCGCTGGAGACATCGCAATCGAACACCAGCTTCGAATCGAATTCGGCTGCGTATTCGGACACCCGGCCTTTGAATCGCTCGCCGACGTAGCTGAAGGCGAGCTCTGCGCCTTGCGCGCGGCAAGCCCGGGCAATGCCATAGGCGATCGAGCGGTTCGAGAGCACTCCTGTGATCAGGAAGCGTTTGCCGTCTAGAAAGCCCATGGTTGCTCCATCCGTTCGGGTCGAATTCTGGCATGCAGGCGCAGCACGCCAGTCGCACGGCCCGGTTGGAGTTGAGCGGGTGCAAACGGCGGGCTATAATCCCATCTTTGCGGTCGGCCCAGGGTATTCCCTTCTTAAGTTTCTTAAGCAGGTCCTGCGCCAGGTCCCAGAGACTGGCCGAAGAAGAAATTGGGCGGGAGTTCTCCAGCCCATTTTTTTTGCCCGGGTCACTTTGAAGGCATCGAACCTTTGAGGGCGCCGGGCCGCATGCGAAAAATCAACAGGCAGTAGAGCGACAGGAGCAAGAGCGTTGCGCAGCAGTGGCACGACACGCATCGACAGCCACGGCAGTGGCGGCAATGCAGGCAGCAGCAAGGGGCGATCGGCGGGCAAATCCTCATCAGGAAGCTCGTCTGGACGCCCATCGCCGCGCGGCCGGCCCGTGCCCGCGCGCCCGATGCCGACGGCCGAGGAGCTGGCAGCGCGGGTCGGTTGGCGCGAGGCCATCGACGCCACTGTCAACGGCTTCGGCTACGAGCTGGTCGATGTCGAGCGCGCAGAGCGCGGGCTGTTGCGGGTCACGATCGACCGGGTGCCGGGGCGCGTGTATCTGGTGGCCCCAGACAGCGACTTCGTCACCGTCGAAGACTGCGAGCAGGTCACGCGGCAGCTGCAGTACGTGCTGGAGGTCGAAGGTTTGGCTTATGCACGGCTCGAGGTCTCGTCGCCGGGCCTCGACCGCCTGCTGCGCAACGACGCCGATTTGGCGCGGTTCGAGGGTCAGGCGGTCAGCGTGGCGCTGAAGCTGCCCTTCGACGGTCGCAAGAACTGGCAAGGCGTGCTGGCGCAGGCGCAACCGATGACCGAGGCGGGCGCGACCGGCGATACCGCCGAGAACCGCGAAACCCGCGAGACCCACGCAACAGGCACGCGACAGACTGATGACCACCAGGGCGCCGCATGGCAACTGGTGTTCGACGACAGGGGCACCGAGCGGGTGCTGGGCTTTCGGATGCACGAAGTGCGCGAAGCCCGGTTGGTGCCGGTGTTGGATTTCAAGGGCCGCAGGTCGGCGCCGGGTGTGGACGGAGGCTGAGGGAAACGATGAACCGCGAAATGTTGATGTTGGTGGACGCGATCTCGCGCGAGAAGACCGTCGAACTCGAAATCGTGTTCGGTGCGGTCGAAGCCGCCCTGGCTTCGGCGACCAAAAAGCTCAATGGCGGCGAGGTCGACATCCGCGTGGCGGTCGACCGCGACACCGGCGAGTACGAAACCTTCCGCCGCTGGCTGGTGGTGCCCGACAGCGCCGGCCTGCAGAACCCCGATGCCGAAGAATTGTTGTCCGAAGCGCTGGACCGCATTCCCGACATCGAGGAAGGCGACTACATCGAAGAAGCGATCGACTCGCTGACCATCGGCCGCATCGGCGCACAGGCTGCCAAGCAGGTGATCCTGCAGAAGATTCGCGACGCCGAGCGGGAACAGTTGCTGAACGACTTTTTGTCGCGCGGCGAGAAGATCTTCGTCGGCACTGTCAAGCGCCTGGACAAGGGCGACATCATCGTCGAGAGCGGCCGCGTCGAAGGACGCCTGAAGCGCAGCGAGATGATTCCGAAAGAGAACCTGCGCAGCGGCGATCGCGTGCGCGCGGTGCTGCTTGGCATCGACAACACGATTCGCGGGCCGCAGATCATGCTGTCGCGCAGTGCGCCGTCTTTCATGATCGAGTTGTTCGCACAAGAGGTGCCCGAGATCGAGCAGGGCTTGCTCGAGATCAAGAGTTGCGCCCGCGACCCGGGCAGCCGCGCCAAGATCGCCGTCGTCAGCCACGACCGCCGTGTCGACCCGATCGGCACCTGCGTCGGCGTGCGCGGCTCGCGCGTCAACGGCGTCACCAACGAGATCGCCGGTGAGCGGGTCGATATCGTTTTGTGGTCCGATGACCCCGCGCAGTTCGTGATCGGTGCGCTGGCACCGGCCAACGTGCAAAGCATCGTCGTCAATGAAGAAACGCATGCGATGGA
>JBDSMV010000009.1:0-6989 GCA_039915715.1 Rubrivivax sp.
GGCGCTGATGGCTGACGCCAGCGTGGCCGAGGCTGCGGTGCTCGGTTCGATTCGGACCCATGCCAATTGCGCGGTGCTGCACACCGACACCGCGGTGTTGCCGCAGCGGCGCCGCGCCTGGGCTGCCTGGAACTATGCCCGTGCTGCCGATGCAGGGCAGGAGCAGGCTGCTGTCTGCCTGCACTACCTCATCAACCGCCTGCAGCCGCTGCCGTGGACGCAACCACTGGTGCTGTCGCTGAACCCGGACCCCGCCCACCCGCCCGACCCGGCCACCGTGCTGGGCCGCTACGACTACGCCCACCCGGTGTTCGACGCCGCGGCCACGCAGGCCCAGCTGCAGTTGCCGGCCATCCAGGGGCATTCGCACCTGTGGTTCTGCGGTGCATGGACGCGCTATGGTTTCCATGAAGACGGGTTGATGTCGGCCATTTCAGTGGTGCGCCAGTTGACCGCCCGCTGGCAATCCGAAGGCGCGCTGCAAAGCAGCAGCATGAAGGCAGCCGCATGACAGTGGGGATGGACGCCGACGCCGGTCTCTCGCCGGCGCGCCCGTTGCTGGGCATTGGCACCGTGCGCCACCGCCGCCTGCGCCCGCGCGACCACGCCTTCGCTTATCCGACCTGCTTTCTGATGTTGCCGATGCGCAGCCTGCGGGCAGAGCCGCATGCCGCTCTGCGCCGCAACCGCAGCGGGCTTTTGAGCTTTCACGACGCCGACCACGGTGACGGCCGCGGCGACGCGCTGGCGTGGCTGGACAGCCTGCTGACTGCAGAAGGCATCCGTGACGCGGCGGGCGAGGTCTGGCTGCACACCTACCCGCGCGTGCTGGGCCACGCCTTCAAGCCGGTCAGCTTCTGGTACTGCCACCGCAGCGATGGCACGCTGGCAGCGGTGGTGGTGGAAGTCAACAACACCTTCGGCGAGCGTCACTGCTACCTGCTGGCCGGACCCGAGCTTGCCTTCGGACGCGAATGCCAGGCCGCCAAGGTTTTCCATGTGTCACCGTTCTGCCAGGTGCGCGGCAACTACCGTTTCCGCTTCATGCGCACCGCCACCCGCACTTTGGCGCGGATCGACCACGACGACGAGGGCGGCGCGCTGTTGCAGACCAGTGTGTCGGGCGAGTTGCAGCCGTTGACCGCAAGGTCCGCGCGGCGGACCTTCTTCAGCATGCCGTCGATGTCCTTCGGCGTGATCGCGCGCATCCACTGGCAGGCACTGAAGCTGTGGCGCAAAGGCGTGCCGTTTCGCCGCAAGCCGCCGCCGCCGCCGGCTTTCGTGTCGCGATGAGTCCTCACTCGCGGGGCCGCAACGGCCCTGGTTCCCGCGCCATGTGCCGTTTTCCGTGAATTCAAGTTGTCGACGATGACCCTTATGCCCTTATGAGCAGCACCTCCACCACCACCTCGCCGTTTGCCCTGCCGCAGGCCGCACCTTCCAGTGCGCGGGCCGTTCTGCGGATCCTGGAACGGCTGCAGGTCGGCAGCCTGGACCTGCAACTGCCGGACGGCTCCCAACTGCACTTCGCTGCGCCGGGCGTGCAGGCGCAGGTTGCGGGACCGCTGTCGGCGCCACGCGCGGCGATTCGCCTGCACGACTGGAGCCTGTGCACGGCGGTGCTCAAGAGTGGCGACATCGGCTTTGCCGAAACCTGGATCGAGGGTGGCTGGACCAGTCCCGACCTGGTGGCGCTCTTGAAGCTGTTCATTGCCAACCGCGACGCGATGGAATCGATGGTCTACGGCACCTGGTGGGGCTCACTGGCCTACCGCATCAAGCATCTGCTGAACCGCAATTCGCGCCAGGGCAGCCGCAAGAACATCCACGCCCACTACGACATCGGCAACCCGTTCTACCGCTTGTGGCTGGACGAGACGATGAACTATTCCAGTGCGCTGTTCGAGGGCGACTTCGCCAAGCCGACTGCCGACGCACAACTGGCCAAGGTGCGACGCGCGGTGCGTGAATGCGGGGTGCAACCCGGCGAACGGCTACTGGAGATCGGCTGCGGCTGGGGGGCACTTGCCGAAACCGCGGCCCGCGAGTTCGGCGCCCGCGTCACCGGCGTGACGCTGTCCGACGAACAACTCGTCTTCGCGAGCGAGCGGCTGCAACGCGCGGGCCTGTCTGAGCAAACCGACTTGCGGCTGCAGGACTACCGCGACATCGACGACGAACCTTTCGATGCGATCGCATCGATCGAGATGTTCGAAGCTGTGGGCCGTGCCTACTGGGGCAGCTTCTTCACCACCCTGGCGTCGAAGCTGAAGCCCGGCGGCCGCGCCTGCATTCAGACCATCACGATCCGCGACGACCTGTTCGAGCGCTATTTGAAGTCGACGGACTTCATCCAGCAGTACATCTTCCCGGGCGGGCTGCTGCCGAGCCCCAGCGCCTTCCGGGCCGAAGCCGCCAAGGCAGGGTTGGAGGTGGTCAACGAATGTGCCTTCGGCGCCGACTATGCCGAAACGTTGCGACGCTGGCGCCAGCAGTTTCTGGCCCGCGACCGTCAGGTGCGCAAGCTCGGCTTCGACAACCGCTTCATGCGCATCTGGGAGTTCTATCTGGCGTACTGCGAATCCGCGTTCGACACCGGCAACACCAACGTCATGCAGTTCACCCTGAAGAGAACGTGATCCCACGCTCCCTGACGGTCGCTGCCTCGCCGGGGGATGCGCGACCGTGCAGGTTCTTCTGGCTGGTGCGACGCTTGATCGGGGTCATGGTCCTGTGCATGGCGCCGCTGGTTGCGGGAAAGACCGAAGCGAAGCAGTCGCCGCCTTCAGAGGTCGTCTCCGACCTGCCAAGCGCGCGCCTGCAGGGCAGCGGCGAATTGCGCGTCTTGTTCTTTCATGTCTACGACGTGCGGTTGTGGAACAGCAGCCAGCCCGTCACCGCAGACAGCTGGGCCCAGACCCCGCTGGCGCTGCAGATCGACTACGCGCGCAGCATCAGCAGCAGCGACATCGCCGACCGTTCGCTGCTGGAGATGCGGCGCCAGGACATCATCGACAACCCCGATGCCGCAACGTGGCTCGCTCGACTTCGCGAGCTGTTTCCCGATGTGCAGGCCGGCGACCGCCTGACCGCGCTGTGCCCGACCGGACCGAGCGGTGGCGTGCGGATCTTCCACAACGGCACCGAACAGGGCCGCATCGACGACCCGCGATTTGCGAAGTTGTTCATCGGCATCTGGCTGTCCCCGCAAACCTCGGAACCCAAGTTGCGCAGGGCACTTCTGGGTGAGGGCGATCGTGTCAAGCCGGGCCCCTCACCATCGGCCTCGAAGTGAGCCCCCGTTTGACCGGCACGACCGTGCCCGCCTGGCGCGGTGGTGCGGCGCAGGGCATCTGCTATGGCGCGCTCGGCCTGCCGCTGGCGTTCGTGGCGCTGCCGCTCTATGTGATCCTGCCGGCGCACTATGCCGACGCTTTCGGCATCCCGCTCGCCACCCTCGGTGCGCTGCTGCTGGGAGCGCGCTTGCTGGACGCCATCACCGACCCCTGGATCGGTCGCGCCTGCGATGCCTGGTTCAAGCGCTCGCTGAGTACCGTGCTCGCGGTTGCACTGTCGGCGGCTTTGGTGCTGGCGGCCGGGTTTCGCGGGCTCTTCTTTCCGCCCGCAGGGGTTTCCAGCAGCGAACCGAACCTGCTGTGGTGGTGCGCGGTGGTGCTCAGCATCACCTACATCAGCTACAGCCTGCTGATGGTGCTGCACCAGGCCTGGGGCGCCCGCCTGGGTGGCGACGAAGCCCAGCGCGCCGGCATCGTGTCGTGGCGCGAGGGCCTGGCGCTGGTAGGGGTGCTCGTGGCCAGTGTGCTGCCATCGGTGGCGGGGCTGTCGGTGTCGACCGCCGTGTTCGCGGTGGCGCTGTTCGCAGCGCTGGCGTTGTTGTCGCGGGCGCCCCGGCCGCGTGTCGGCAGCGCCGACTCGGCTCAGCCACCGCAGTCGTTGCTGGCGCCGTTGCGGGTGGGCCGTTTCCGCCGCCTGCTGGCGATCTATCTCGTCAATGGCGTGGCCAGCGCGGTGCCGGCCACGCTGGTGCTGTTCTTCATCCGCGACCGGCTGCAGGCACCGTCGTTCGAGCCGCTGTTCCTGGCCAGCTACTTCGCCGCCGGCGCAGCCTCGATGCCGCTGTGGCTCGAGCTGGTGACACGCATCGGGCTGGCGCGGGCCTGGCTTGTGGGCATGGCGCTGGCGGTGCTGAGCTTTGCCTGGGCGGCGCTGCTGGGTGCCGGCGATGTGGTCGCGTTCGCTGCTGTCTGCATCGCCAGCGGCGTCGCGCTCGGCGCCGATCTGAGCCTGCCCGGTGCGTTGTTGGCCGGTCTGATCCAGCGCGAAGGCCATGCCGAACAACGCGAAGGTGGCTACTTCGGTTGGTGGAATCTGGCCACCAAGCTCAACCTGGCGCTGGCAGCCGGCATTGGCCTGCCGCTGCTGAGCGCCTTCGGCTATGCCCCGGGAGGCCGTGACACCGATGCGTTGTGGGCCCTGACCATCGCTTATTGCCTGCTGCCTTGTGTGCTGAAACTGGCCGCGGCGCTGTTGTTGTGGCTGTTGTGGCTGCGCAAGGAAACCACTGAATGAGAGTCCTGATGAATGACCGATCGATGACGCCCGTTGCCCGTTGGAGATCCACGCTGGCGGCTTCCGCTGTGATGGCTGCGACCGTGCTGGGCACCGGTTGCGCGTCGCCCACGGTGGCCGACTACGCAAACCGAACCCCGGTGTTGGACATCCGCCAGTACTTGAACGGCGAGCTGACCGCGCACGGTCTGTTCAGCGACCGCTCGGGCAGTGTCAAGCGCCGCTTCGTGGTGCAACTCACCGGCACCTGGTCGGGCAGCCAAGGCACTCTCGACGAACGCTTCACCTACGACGACGGCCAGACCGAGCGCCGGGTGTGGCGCATCACCGACGAAGGCAACGGCCGCTACACCGGCCGCGCCGACGACGTCATCGGCGTGGCCGAAGGGCATTCAGCCGGCAACGCCTTGCGCTGGCGCTACACGCTGGCATTGCCGGTCGACGGCACCGTGCGCGAGGTGCAGTTCGACGACTGGATGTTTCTGATCGACGAGCGCGTGATGCTGAACCTGGCCAGCGTCAGCAAGTTCGGGTTCGAGGTCGGACGCGTGACGCTGTCGTTCGACAAGAAAGCCGTGCCCATCGCCGTCCCTGCGACTTTGAAGAGAGCGCTCTGAAACCATGTCCCTGAATCCCAAACTCGATGCCTGGGAAGGCAAGGTCTGCTGGTTGATCGGTGCCTCCAGCGGCATCGGCCGTGCTACCGCTGCTGCGTTGCATGCGGCCGGCGCCAGCGTGGTGGTGTCGGCGCGCGGCGCCGATGCGCTCGACAGTTTCGTGTCGGCGCACCCGGGCAGCAGCGCTATCGCGGTCGATGCCACCGACAGCAAGGCCGTGCGCGTCGCCGCCAGGCGCGTCGTCAAGCAGCACGGCGGCATCGACCTCGCGATGTACTGCGCCGGCACCTACGAACCGATGCGCGCCACGGAGTTCGATCTGGCGGTGATGCGCAAGCACATGGCGGTCAACGTCGACGGCGCGCTGGCCCTGATCGATGCGGTGCTGCCGCAACTGCTGGTCCAGGCCAAGGCCGGGCGCGGCGGCCACTTGAGCCTGGTGTCCAGCGTGGCCGGCTTTCGCGGCCTGCCACAGTCGCTGGCCTACGGACCCACCAAGGCGGCGCTGATCAACCTGGCCGAAACCCTGTATCTGGATCTGTCGAAGCTCGGCATCGGGGTCTCGGTGATCACCCCGGGCTTCGTCGAAACTTCGCTGACCGCGCAGAACGACTTCAAGATGCCGGCGCTGATCAAGCCCGAAAAAGCCGCCGAATCGATCCTCGAGGGCTGGCGCAACGGCAGCTTCGAGATCGACTTTCCGAAGCGCTTCACGCTGTTCCTGAAGCTGATGCGGATGGTGCCGTATGCGCTGTACTTCCCGCTCATCAGGAAGACCACCGGGATGTAGGCCGCAACGACTGGGGCGCATCGGGTGGCGCCAGCGGTCGGCACGGGTCGGCACGGGTCGGCACGGGTCGGCAGAATGGGCAGCAATGAACACCGCCCCGACATCCGCATCGAACTCCGGGGGGCTGTCGGCTGGCGCTTTCGCCACCCTGCTGCTGATCGCGCTGATGATGGGCGCCAACCATGTGGCGGCACGGGTCGCGTTCGACCATGGGGTCGATGTCGTGACCGCGGTCAGCGTGCGCAGTGCCGTCACGGCGTTGGTGGTGGGCAGCCTGCTGCTGGTGCAGCGGGTGCCGATGCAGGTGACCCGCCGCCACTGGCGCGCGCTGCCCGCGATCGGGGTACTGATCGCGGTCCAGAGCGGGTGTTTGTATTCCGCCGTGGCGCGGCTGCCGGTGGCGCTGGCGCTTCTGGCCTTCAACACCTATCCACTGTGGACCGCGCTGTGGGCGCGCATCTGCTACGGCCATCGCGCCGAACGGCGCGTGCTGCTGGCGATGCCGGTGATGTTGCTGGGTCTGGCACTGGCGCTGGATGTGCTGGGTGCGGCATCGGGTCTGAGCGCCGGCGCGCACTGGCACGAGATCGGCGCGGGCGTGGCCTTCGCGCTCGCGGCAGCGGCCACTTTCGGACTGGCTTTGGTGCTGACGCAGCACGAAGCCGGCGGGCTGGACGGCCGCCTGCGCACCGCCACCACGATGGCGCTGGTGGCGGTGCTGGCCCTGGCCGGCTCCCAAGTGCAGGGTGGCCTGCACTGGCCCGACGCGCCAGCCGGCTGGGCCGGGCTCATCACCCTGACCGTGCTCTACGGCACCGCGTTCACGATCATGTTCACCGTGCTGCCGCGCCTGGGTGTGGTGGGCAACTCTGCGATCATGAATGTCGAGCCGATCTTCGCCCTCGTCCTGGCCTGGGCCGTGCTGAACCAGACGATCGCCCCGATCCAGATCGCAGGCAGCCTGATCGTGGTGGCCGCCGTGATGTGGCTCA
>JBDSMV010000015.1:0-3201 GCA_039915715.1 Rubrivivax sp.
GCGCGAAGGCCAGGTGTCGGCCCGTGCCGGCGTGCCCGCAGTCAGCGACAGCGCGGTCGCGCCGGCCAGCTCCAGAACGTGGCGCCGGGTGGTGGTATGTGGCTTGTCGGTCAAGGTGGCGTCCTGCGATGGTGGAGGTGGCCGCCATTATCCCGGCGGTGCCCGGTAGCGCTTTGCGTGTGCCACAGTGCGGGGCCGCGCTACGGCCCGTATCTTTGCCACTCGCCCGCACACCGCCCATGAAACTGCTGTTCGTCGCCGACCCGCTGGAAAGCTTCAAGCCCTACAAGGATTCGACCTTCGCGATGATGCGCGAGGCCGAGCGCCGCGGCCACACGCTGCTGGCATGCGAGCCGCGCGACATGCGCTGGCAAAGTGGCGAGCCGGTGACCGCGCAGGTGCGCGACATCCGCTTGAGCGGCACGCTCGGCGCCGACTGGTTCACGGTCGACGCCGCCGCACCCACCGGCCGACCGCAGGCGCTGCACGGGGTCGACGCGGTGTTGATGCGCAAGGACCCGCCCTTCGACAGCGAGTATTTTTATGCCACCCACCTGCTGAGCCAGGCCGAACGCGAGGGCGCGCAGATCTTCAACAGCCCACAGGCACTGCGCGAGCACCCGGAAAAGCTGGCGGTGCTGGAGTTCGCCAACTACGCGGCGCCCACGCTCGTGACCCGCAACGCCGACGACGTGCGGCGATTCCATGCGAAGCACGGCGACATCATCTGCAAGCCGCTCGACGGCATGGGGGGCGCGGGCATCTTCCGCGTCGGTCCCGACGGCATGAACCTGGGCAGCGTTGTCGAAACCTTGAACCGCCACGGCGCCACCACGCTGATGGTGCAGCGCTATCTGCCAGAGATCACGCAGGGCGACAAGCGGGTGCTGCTGATCGGCGGCGAGCCGGTGCCGTTCGCGCTGGCGCGCATTCCGCAGGGCAGTGAAATCCGCGGCAACCTGGCCGTGGGCGGCAAGGGCGTGGCGCTGCCGCTGTCGGAACACGACCGCGAGATTGCCGCTGCAATCGGACCCGTGCTGGCCAAGCGCGGTCTGTTGTTGGTGGGGCTGGACGTGATCGGCAGTTCGCTGACCGAGATCAACGTCACCAGCCCGACCGGCTTTCAAGAGATCACCGAGCAGAGCGGCTTCGATGTGGCGGGCATGTTCATCGACGCGCTGGAAGCTGCTGCCGACGCTTGAAGCCAACGCCATGCGGGCGCTGACAATGCCCCCATGGCTCTCCTCACCCTCGCCGACGCGCATCTCGCGTTCGGCCATGTCCCGCTGCTCGACGGCGCGGCCCTCTCGATCGAACCCGCTGAGCGGCTGGCGTTGATCGGCCGCAACGGCACCGGCAAGTCGTCGCTGCTCAAGATCCTGTCCGGCATGGACAAGCCCGACGACGGCGTGCTGCACCTGCAGAGTGGCCTGCGCCGGGTCTATGTCGCGCAAGAGCCGCTGTTCGCGCCTGGCCTGAATGTGTTCGACGCGGTCGCCGAGGGCGTTGCCGAAGCGCGCGCGTTGCGGGCCCGCTATGAAGCCCACGACCCTGCCGATGACCTGGACGCGGTGCAGACCCGGCTCGAAGCGCTGGGGGGCTGGACTTGGGAATCGCGGGTCGAACAAGCGCTGCAGCGGCTCAAGCTGGACGGCAGCGCAACCGTCGACGCGCTCTCGGGCGGCACCCGCAAGCGCGTGGCGCTCGCCCAGGCGCTGGTGGCCGAGCCCGACCTGCTGCTGCTGGACGAGCCCACCAACCACCTCGACATTGCCGCCATCGAATGGCTGCAGGAACTGCTGGTGAGCCGCAAGGGCGCGCTGATGCTGGTTTCGCACGACCGCAGCTTCATCGACGCGGTGGCCACGCGCATCGTCGAACTCGACCGCGGGCAGTTGCGCAGTTACCCGGGCAACTTCGCCGCCTTCGAAGGCGCCAAGCTGCGTGAACTGGAAAACGAAGCGCTGGCCGCGGCCCGCGCCGACAAGCTGCTGGCGGCCGAAGAGGTCTGGATCCGGAAGGGTGTGGAAGCGCGCCGCACCCGCAGCGTGGGCCGCGTGGCGCGGCTGGTGCAACTGCGCAACGACCGCGCTGCGCGGCGCGATCAACTGGGCCGCGTGCGGCTGGAACTCGATGCCGGGCTGCCGCCGGGCAAGATCGTGGCCGAGCTGGACGATGTGTCGATGCAATTCGGTGAGCTGCGCCTGATCGAGCACTTCAGCGCCACGCTGCTGCGCGGCGACAAGGTCGGCTTGATCGGTCCGAACGGCGTCGGTAAGACCACCTTGCTGAAGCTGATCCTGGGCGAGCTGCAGCCGACCAGCGGCAAAGTGCGTCAGGGCACGCGGCTGCAGGTGGCGTACTTCGACCAGATGCGCGCCGCGCTCGACCTGGAGGCCACCCTGGCCGACACCATCAGCCCCGGCAGTGAGTGGATCGAAATTGCGAGTGGCAGCAAGACCAACCGCAAGCACATCATGAGTTACATGGGCGACTTCCTGTTTTCACCCGAACGCGCGAATTCGCCGGTGCGGACTTTGTCGGGCGGCGAGCGCAACCGGCTGCTGCTGGCGCGTCTGTTCGCATTGCCGGCCAACGTGCTGGTGCTGGACGAACCCACGAACGATCTCGACATCGACACCCTCGAACTGCTGGAAGAACTGCTGCAGACCTACGCCGGCACGGTGTTCCTGGTCAGCCACGACCGGCGCTTTCTGGACAACGTCGCCACCAGCACGATCGCCTGGGAAGGCGACCCGGCCTACGGTGGTCGGCCCGGGCTGTGGCGCGAATACGAAGGCGGCTACGAAGACTGGAAGCAGCAGCGCGAACGGGCCCGGCCCGCTGCCGCAACCGTCGCATCGACCCCGCCGACGGCAGCGGCGGCTGCGTTGTCGAAGCCTGCCTCGCGCACCAAGCTCAGCTACAAAGAGCAGCGCGAACTCGACGCATTGCCGGCGCTGATCGAAGCGCTGGAAACCGAGCAGGCGCAGATCAACGACCGCCTGGCGAGCCCGGCGCTCTACACCGAGTCGCCGCAACAGGCGCCGCAACAAATCTCGCAGATGCAGGCCCGCAGCCAAGCCATCGATGGCGAACTGACCCGCTCACTGGAACGCTGGGAAGCGCTGGACGCGCGCTCCGGCGGCAGCAGCTGATCAGCCGGGAGCGGTTGGGGCTGCGTCTGCAGCTGGGTCTGCC
>JBDSMV010000161.1:0-22382 GCA_039915715.1 Rubrivivax sp.
CGTTGGGCAGGTAGCGCACCTCGGGATCCTTGCCGAGGTTGCCGACGATGATGACTTTGTTGACTGAGGCCATGGGCTGCTCCGACGGTGAAAGGGTGGGTTGCGCGGCTTGAAAAATGCATCGGTCGGGGGGTCCGCCGACCGGTCGCCGACTCGGGCGACATGCTGCGAAATCATTATGGTGCCGGGCCTTCGATGCGCTCATCGTCAAGAAGGACCGCCCCCGAGGAGGGCCCTCCGAAGAGGCGGCCACAACCCACGCATGCGGCATGCCGGCGCGACCCCGTCGCTTACGATGACGACCCATGCCAGCCGTGACGAATCCAGAGCCAAATCTCGAGACGACCGCCGAGACGAACGAAGCCCCGGCAACCTTTACCGTCGCCACCGTTGTCGCGAACCCAGGCGATGGGCCTGCCCAGGTGCTGCACGAGGTCTTCGGCTTCGCCACCTTCCGCGGTGCACAGCGCGAGATCGTCGACCATGTGGCATCGGGCGGCGACGCACTGGTTCTGATGCCCACCGGCGGCGGCAAGAGTCTGTGCTACCAGGTGCCGGCGATCGTGCGCCACCGCGCCGGGCAGGGCGTCACGGTTGTCGTCAGCCCGCTGATTGCGCTGATGCACGACCAGGTCGGGGCACTTGACGAGGTCGGTGTACCGGCCGCGTTTCTGAATTCGAGCCTCGACGCCGACGCCGCGCGCAAGGTCGAACGCGATTTGTTGTCCGGCAAGCTGACGTTGTTGTATGCCGCACCCGAACGCATCCTGACGCCACGCTTCATGGCGATGCTGGAGTCGCTGAACGAGCGCGGGCAACTGAGCCTGTTCGCGATCGACGAAGCACACTGCGTCAGCCAGTGGGGGCACGACTTCCGCGAGGAATACCTGGGCCTGTCGGCGATGCACGAACGGTTTCCAGACGTGCCGCGCATCGCGCTCACCGCCACCGCCGACGACCACACGCGCGCCGACATCGTGCTGCGGTTGCAGTTGCAGGACGCGCGCCTGTTCATCGCCAGTTTCGACCGACCGAACATCCGCTACACGATTGTCGAGAAGAACGAACCGCGGCAGCAACTGCTGCGCTTCATCCGAGACGAACACGAGTCGGGCGAGGGCGCGAGTGCCCAGACCAACGCCGGCATCGTCTATTGCCAGAGCCGCAAACGGGTCGAGGAAACCGCCGCCTGGTTGAGTGCCGAAGGCCTGACCGCACTGCCCTACCACGCCGGTCTGGACGCCGCCGTGCGGCGCCGCCACCAAGATCGCTTCCTGCGCGAGGACGGCGTGGTGATGGTGGCCACCATCGCCTTCGGCATGGGCATCGACAAGCCCGACGTGCGCTTCGTGGCGCACCTGGACCTGCCGAAGAACATCGAGGGCTACTACCAGGAAACCGGCCGTGCCGGCCGCGACGGCTTGCCCGCCGACGCCTGGATGACCTATGGCCTGGCGGATGTCGTCAACCAGCGCCGCATGATCGACGACGGCGACGCCGACGACGAGTTCAAGCGTTTGCAGCGCAGCAAGCTCGACGCGCTGTTGGCCCTCGCAGAAGCCCACGACTGCCGGCGGGTGCGGTTGCTGGGCTACTTCGGTCAAGCATCCACCCGTTGCGGAAATTGCGACAACTGTCTGGTGGAACCCGCGACCTGGGACGCGACCGAAGCCGCGCGCAAGGCGTTGTCGTGCATTTACCGCTTCCGCCAGCACGGTGGGCAACGCTATGGCGCGGTGCACTTGATCGACGTGCTGCGCGGCAAGGTGACCGAGAAGGTAACGCAGAACGGCCACGAGCGCCTGTCGACCTTCGGGATCGGCGCCGATGTCAGCGACGCGCAATGGCGGCTGGTGCTGCGTCAGTTGGTCGCACTCGGCCATGTGGTCGCCGAGGGCGACTTCAACACCCTGGCGCTGGCCGACAGCGCACGCGAGGTGTTGCGCGGCGATGTGCCGGTGCGGCTGCGCGTGGCGACCGAGGCGCGGGAGTCGCGTTCACGCGGACGCACGACGCGGGCGCGCGGGTCTGGGGCTGCGACAGGCGCGGGCTCATCGGCTTCGAAACCCACCGCGGTGCCGCTGGACGACGACGCCAGCGCGCGCTTCGCCGACTTGAAGGCCTGGCGCGCCGAGGTGGCGCGCGAACACAACTTGCCGGCATTCGTGGTCTTCCACGACGCTGCGCTGGCCGAGATGGCACGCCAGCGACCGGCCACGCTGGCCGACTTGGCCGGCATCAGCGGGGTCGGGGCCAAGAAGCTCGACGCCTATGGCAACGAGATCCTTCGGGTGCTGGCCGCCCACTGATCCCGGGCAGCCCAACGGGCCGCACCACAAGGGGTGCGCCGCTATCATGATCGGTTGTCCAAGACACCCACCCTGCCCACCACGGCACCGCCTGAAGTGCCTGCACCGCATGCCATTGAAGACGCGGTGCCGCGTCCGCGCTGGCACCCCGCAGAGTTGTCGATGCTGCGCGTTCGCGGGGCTCGCACCCACAACCTGAAGAACATCGACCTCGACATCCCCAAGCACGCCTTGGTGGTGATCACGGGTCTGAGTGGCTCGGGCAAGAGCAGCCTGGCCTTCGACACGCTGTATGCCGAAGGCCAGCGCCGCTATGTCGAAAGCCTTTCTGCCTATGCGCGGCAGTTCCTGCAGTTGATGGACAAGCCCGATGTCGATGTGATCGAGGGCCTCAGCCCTGCGATCAGCATCGAGCAGAAGGCCACCAGCCACAACCCGCGCAGCACCGTCGGCACCATCACCGAGATCCACGACTACCTGCGCCTGCTGTATGCCCGTGCCGGCACCCCCTATTGCCCCGACCACGATGTGCCGCTGCAGGCGCAAAGCGTGGCGCAGATGGTGGACGCGGTGCTGGCGCTGCCCGAAGACACGCGGCTGATGATCCTGGCGCCGGTGGCGCGCGACCGCAAGGGTGAGTTCACCGACCTGTTCGATGCGATGCGCGCACGCGGCTATGTGCGGTTCCGGGTCGGCAGCGACGGCCAGCCCGGGCAGGTCATCGAAGCGGATGACGTACCGGCGCTGAAGAAGACAGAGAAGCACGACATCGATGTCGTGATCGACCGGCTCAAGAGCCGCCCCGACATGAAGCAGCGACTGGCGGAGAGTTTCGAAGCCGCACTGCGGATCGCCGAAGGGCGGGCGATCGTGTTGGAGATGGACGCGCCGGAGGGTGTCAGCGAGCGCACGGGCGAGTGCGCGACCGATCGGGACTCGGTGCCGCGGGAACACCTCTTCAGCAGCACCTTCGGCTGCCCGATCTGCAGCTACTCGCTCAGTGAGCTTGAGCCACGCCTGTTCAGCTTCAACTCGCCGGTGGGCGCCTGCCCTTCCTGCGACGGGTTGGGGCAGGTGATTGCGATGGATCCCGACCGCGTGGTCGCATTCCCGACGCTGAGCCTGGCCGCCGGCGCGGTCAAAGGCTGGGACCGCCGCAATGGCTACACCCATTCGCTGCTGGAAAGCGTGGCCGCGCATTACGGCTTCGACATCGAAACCCCGTTCGAGAACCTGCCTGACAAAGCGCGCCAGGTGCTGCTGTTCGGCTCGGGCGACGAGAACATCAGCTTCACCTATGAAGCCGAGTCGTCCGCCAAGTCAGCGGGTCGTGGCGCCGCCAAGGCGTCGGCAACACGCAGCGCGGTCCGAACCACGCGCAGCATCCAGCGCAGCCATCCGTTCGAAGGCATCGTCCACAACTTCGAGCGCCGATTCCGCGAAACCGAGTCGTCTGCAGTGCGCGACGAACTGGCGCGCTACCAGGCCGCGCGCCCGTGCCCGACCTGCCACGGCACACGGCTCAAGCGCGAAGCACGGCATGTGTTCATGCACCATGCCGACGGCAGCCGCGGCAAGCCGATCTACGAGGTCGAACACGCCACGCTGGCGCTGGCGCTGGACTACTTCGACAGCTTGAAGCTGGTGGGCGCCAAAGCCGAGATCGCCGACAAGATCGTGCGCGAGATCAGGAGCCGGCTGCGCTTTCTGAACGATGTCGGGCTCAACTACCTGAGCCTGGACCGCGGTGCCGACACGCTCAGCGGTGGTGAAGCCCAGCGCATCCGCCTGGCGAGCCAGATCGGCAGCGGCCTCTCTGGCGTGATGTACGTGCTGGATGAACCCTCGATCGGCCTGCACCAGCGCGACAACGAACGGCTCATCGGCACGCTGAAGCACCTGCGCGACCTGGGCAACAGCGTGCTGGTGGTGGAACACGACGAAGACATGATCCTGTCGGCCGACCATGTGGTCGACATGGGACCGGGTGCCGGTGTGCATGGCGGCCGCGTGATGGCGCAAGGCACGCCGCAGGAAGTGGCCGCCAACCCCGACTCGTTGACGGGCAGGTACCTGGCGCATGTGCTGCGCATCGAGATACCCGAACAACGCCGCCCGGCCACCGGCTTCGGCGCCGCACCGTTTCGCTTGTCGATCGTCAACGCCACCGGCAACAACCTGCAGGGCGTCAACGTCGACATCCCCGTGGGCTTGTTGACTTGCGTGACTGGCGTCAGTGGGTCGGGCAAGAGCACGCTGATCAACGACACGCTGTACACGGCGGTGGCGAAGAAGCTCTACCAGAGCCATGCCGAGCCGGCACCGCACGACCGCATCGACGGGCTGGATCAGTTCGACAAGGTCATCAACGTCGACCAGAGCCCGATCGGCCGCACCCCGCGCAGCAACCCGGCCACCTACACGGGCTTGTTCACGCCGATCCGCGAGTTGTTTGCCGAGGTGCCGATGGCGCGCGAACGCGGCTATGGCGCCGGCCGCTTCAGCTTCAACGTGGCCGCGTCATCGGGCGGCGGGCGCTGCGAAGCCTGCCAGGGCGACGGTGTCATCAAGGTCGAGATGCACTTCCTGCCCGATGTGTACGTGCCCTGCGATGTCTGCCACGGCGCCCGCTACAACCGCGAAACGCTGGAAGTGAATTACCGCGGTTTGAACATCCGCCAGGTGCTGGAGATGACGGTCGAAGCCGCGCACGACTTCTTCGCCGCGGTGCCGAATCTGGCGCGCAAGCTGCGCACCCTGCTGGACGTGGGCCTGGGCTACGTGCGGCTGGGGCAGAGTGCCACGACGTTGTCGGGCGGTGAAGCGCAGCGCGTGAAGCTGGCGCTGGAGTTGAGCAAGCGCGACACCGGCCGCACGCTCTACATCCTGGACGAACCCACCACCGGCCTGCACTTCCACGATGTGGGCATGCTGCTGCGGGTGCTGCACCAGTTGCGCGACGCCGGCAACACCATCGTCGTGATCGAGCACAACCTGGACGTCATCAAGACCGCCGACTGGGTGATCGACATGGGACCCGAAGGCGGGGCCGGCGGTGGCAAGGTGCTGGTGGCGGGGACGCCGGAGCAGGTGGCCGCGCATGCGGGCAGCCATACCGGGCGGTTTCTGAAAGCGATGCTCGACAACGCTGGCGCGACTGCGGCGAGTTGAGCCCGTTCTTCGCCGGCGGAGCCGGGCCGCTGTCGCTCGCCCGCAAGCGCTGCAAACCGAAGGGCGGAAACGGCAACGGGTGCCGCTGGGTCGACGGCAAAAACCCCAGCAGCAACAAGCTCTTGCGTGCGGTGGCGCACAGACGGACACGCGGAGGTGTCCTACAAATGCATCCATGATGCACAACTTCTTGGCGAACAATCGCGCCGATCTGATCGAACGCTGCAAGGACAAGGTTGCCCTGCGCCCCGAGCGCATTGCCACAGAAAAGCAGCTCATGAACGGCATTCCGATGTTTCTCGATCAGCTGACACGGACCCTGCGAGCCGAGCAGGATGGCGAGTGCGAAGAGAGTGTCGAGATTTCGGGTAACTCCACTGGAACGACGCTGCAACGGTCCGAGATGGCGATCAGCGCAGCCGCACACGGTGCCGAGTTGCTGACGCTCGGGTACACCGTCGATCAGGTCGTCCATGACTACGGTGATCTGTGTCAGTCCATCACCGAGTTGGCCGAGGAGCGGGACGCCCCATTCGCCATCGATGAGTTCCGGACCTTGAACCGCTGTCTGGACAACGCTGTGGCCAGTGCCGTCACGGAGTTCAGCTTTGCCAGGGAAGCAGTGCTCACACGGCGGCAAACACTGGATGCCAATGAACGGCTCGGCTTCCTGGCGCACGAGCTGCGCAACGCACTCAGCACTGCCATCCTTGCGCTGCGCGCTCTGGAAACCGGAACGCTACCGGTGTCCGGCGCGACCGGCTCGGTGCTGAAGCGCAGTCTGACCACGTTGGGGGGTCTGATCGACCGTGCGCTCGGCGACATCCGATTCACAGCCGGCGGTGGCCCGAAACATGCCATCTTTTCACTCGCCGACTTCGTTGCCGAGGCGAAGGCCGGGGCCGATCTTGCGGCCGGCGAGCAGGGCTGCACTTTTGTCGTGGCAGAAGTCGACACGCTTCTGGGCATTTACGCGGACCGCACCCTCATCATGACAGCCCTGTCCAACCTGCTGCAGAACGCTTTCAAGTTCACCCACCCTCACACCCAGGTGAGCTTGAACGCCTATGCACTTCACGAGCGCATCCTGATCGATGTGAGCGACCATTGCGGGGGGCTGCCCGTCGCGATGGTGGCGATGCCCTTCGCGCCATTCGCTCAGCACGGGCGCGACAGGTCGGGTCTCGGGCTGGGATTGTCCATCGCCCGGCAGAGTGTCGAGTCGCAGGGTGGCACCCTCAGCGCGCGGGACGTGCCAGGGAGCGGCTGCGTATTCACGATCAATCTGCCGCGGTATCACCTTCCCTAGTTTTCACCGCGGCTGCTAGCCGAGTCAGCCCGGGGCACCGACCGCACGGAACGCGTCTCGTTGCGCACCAATGCGAGCCGCGCCGCGCCCGCAAAAAAAGGGCCCCGCAGGGCCCTTTCGCTGTTGCCGTGGCGGTCAGCTCACTTCAGGTGTGCACTGATTTCCTTGGTCATGCCGAACATGCTGATGGGATCGTTGCCGACCACGCCCTTCAGCTTGGCGTCGGGGTTGATCATGGTGCGCTTGGTCTTGTCTTGCAGGTCGTGCTTCTTGATGTATTCCCAGACCTTCTTGGTGACCTCGGTGCGCGGCATCGGCTTGTCACCGATGACGGCGGCCAATGCCGGGCTGGGGGTCATCGGCTTCATGAACGACGCGCTGGGTGCGCGCTTCTTGGCCGCGACCTTTTTTGCCGGGGCCTTCTTCGCAGGAGCTTTCTTAGCAGTTGCCATGTGGATGGTCTCCATCAGTTGATGAGGAAGCCGGTCGCCGCGCGGGTCTCATCGGGTTTGCCTGAGTCGGGTTGCGGCTCGTGGCTTGCACTGCGACGGACCCGTCTTTCATGGCGATCGGACAGCCGCGATGGTAATGCCTGCACCGCGGGCTTCAAAGCTGTTTTCATAGGTGAAATCGGCCTGCGCACCACGCTATGCTCGCGCCCATGAAAATCCTCGTTCGCTGGTTGCTGTTGGCAGCGGCCTTGTTGTTGGTGGCCAGTCTGTATCCCGGTGTCACCGTGGCCAGCTTCTTCTCGGCCTTGATCGCGGCCCTGGTGCTCGGTCTCTTCAACACCCTTGTGCGGCCGCTGCTCGTGCTGCTGACCTTGCCAGTGACGCTGATCACGCTCGGCTTGTTCCTGTTCGTCATCAACGCGCTGATGTTCTGGGCCGCTGCCGGTGTGCTCACCGGATTCAACGTCACGGGCTTCGGCGCTGCGCTGATCGGTTCGCTCCTCTACAGCTTGTGCGGCATGGTGATCGACGTGGCGGTGGAGCGCTTCTTCAATACGACGCCGGCGGTCTGAGCCGGCCCTGTGCGGACTTCGAAGGTGATGCGCTGCGGCGCAGTGCCGGCTGCGGCATCCAGCGCTTCATGGTCCAGCACGTGGCGTCCGGGGCGCGGCAGCCACGACACGCGCGCACCCTGCCCGACGGCTTCGCCATCGACCCGCCACACCCCCGCCAAACCTTCGAAGACGATGCGCTGCGTGGCCATCGGGATGTCGGGGTCCAGCGCATAAATGCTGCCGTCGCTGGGGCTCGTGATGCCGAAGCGGCGCGCGGCGCCAGCAAGCAATGCTGCTGGCTCGGTGCCGGCCAGGAACCACTCGCCGCGCTGACGCACGAGGCCCGGCGGCGGCTGGGGCGCCGATGTCGCCGTGGGTTGGCCGTTGGTCGCCCCGAGGCCGAGGCTGTCGATTGCAGCCACCACCTCGCGCCACACCGGGGCCGCGCCGCCCACTCCCGTGACCCCGTGCATCGGCGCGCCGGCGGCATTGCCGACCCACACCGCCACGGTGTGGCGCCGCGTGTAGCCCACGCACCAACCGTCGCGCAGGTCCTTGCTGGTGCCGGTCTTGACAGCCGACCAGCGACGCGTCGGCAACGGACTGTCGAGCCCGAAGGTCAGGCTGCGGGCTGCGGAGTCGGACAGGATGTCGCCGACGATGAAGGCCACAGCGGGCTCGAACACGCGATGCGCGGCCGGTGTTGAAGATGGGCTGCTCGATGCCGCCATCGCAGCACCCGGAACGCCTTGCAACGGTGACCACCAGCCACCGTTGGCGAGCATGCGGTAGGCATTGGCGAGGTCGAGCAGGCTCACTTCGGCGCTGCCGAGTGCGAGCGCATGGCCGTGGTAGCCGCCGCTTTCGCTGACGCGCAGGCCGGCGTCGTTGAGCCGCGCCCACAGCGCGTCGGGGCCGACCATGGCGCCCACCCGCACCGCCGGCACGTTCAGGCTCGACGCCAGCGCGGTGCGCACACTGACCGCGCCGCTGAAGCCGTGGTCGTGGTTCTGCGGCTGGTAGACACCGGCGCCGATGCCGGACCCCATCTGCAGGGGCGTGTCGTCGAGCACGCTGGCGGCGGTGATGAGCCGCTGCTGCAATGCGCTGGCATAGACCAGCGGCTTCAAGGTCGAGCCCGGCTGGCGGCGCGCCAGCACCGCATCCACCGACGCCGCTTGCGACAACCCGCTGCCCGACGAGCCGACCCAGGCCAGCACCTCGCCGCTGCGGTTGTCCAGCACCAGCACCGCACCGTCGTCGACCTCGCGCCCCCGCAACTCGGCCAGCTGGCGCCGCAGCGTGGCGCTTGCGATGCGCTGCAGACGTGCGTCGAGGGTGGTGCGCAGCGCGGTTCGCTGAATCTCGGTGCGGAAGGCGCCGACACTTGCGGCGGCTGCGATCGCGGCCACATGCGGCGCCAGGACTTCACCCGTGCCGCTGGCCAGTGCGTGCGGCTTGCGCGCCAGCGCCTGCGCCAGCGTGATCGCCACGCCGTCGCAGCCCATCTGCTGCAGCTGCAACCCTTCGCAGGCACGGCGCTGCACGGTGGCTGCGCTGGCGTTGGGACCGCGCACCATCGCCGCCAGCAGCGCGGCTTCGGTGTGGTCGAGCCCGCTCGCATGCTTGCCGAACAGTTGCAGCGATGCCGCCGCCACCCCCACCAATTCACCCCGCAACGGCACCCGGTTGAGCCAGGCTTCGAAGATCTGCGACTTGCTCCATGCGGCTTCGATGTGCTGCGCGCGCTGCATCTGCGACAGCTTCTGCCACACGCTGCGGCCACCGGCCGGCCGCGCCAGATCGTTGTCCAGCAACCCAGCCAGCTGCATCGTCAAGGTCGACGCACCGCGCGTGCCGCGGTTCAAGGCCTGGGCCCAGGCGCTGGCGGCCAGCGCCCGCCAGTCGACGCCACCGTGGTCCCAGAAGCGGCGGTCTTCACCCAGCACCATCGCGGTCAGCAGCGCTGGCGACATCTGCTCGATCGACAGCCAGGGACCGCGGCGCACGCGGTTGTCGACGCGCACCAGTTGCAGCACCGCACCTTGGCGGTCCAGCAGCGGCAGGTCGGACGGTTGGTGCGCGGCGCGCACGGCTTCGAAGGTGGGCACGGTGGCAGACGCGGCATGCGCGGCAGCGATGCCGCCGAAGGCGCCCACGCTGATCCAGACCGAAAGCGCAACCGGGCCCGCGAACGCGCGCGATCGCTTGCCCCGGCGGCCGCGGGTCGAAGCGAAACAGCAGCCAGCGCGCGGCATCAAGGCCGCACCTCGATCGCCGCGTTCGGCGCTTCGCCGAAAGTGTCCGGCGCATACATCGCCTCGACGCGGCTCGGCGGCAGGCCGAAGCGGCCGCTGGCGTTGAGGCGCATCGTGTATTCGATGCGATGGGTCCCCCGCGGTAGCCATTCGTAGTAAGCACGCCAGGTGGCGGTGCCGCGTTCTTCGTAGGCGAGCCAACCGCGGCCCTGCGGGCGTTCACCGCGGGTGGCGATGACCGAATCGCGGCCGAGCCCACTGCCCAGCAGCGTGGCGCCGGCCGGCACCGGGTCGCTGATCACCACCCAGGCCATGTCGGTGGCCGCCTCGATGTCGAGCCGCACGCGCACGGTGTCGCCGCGCGTCCAGATGCGGGGCGGATCGCCCGCGCGGGTTGGGCCGGCACCGGCACCGGCACGCGCACTCGCACCTGCGCTGGCGGGTGCGCTGGCGGTCACGCCCGCACTCGGACTCGCACTCGCACCCGCACCCGCACTCGCACTCGCACCGACGCCGACGCCACTGGCATCGACCAGCACCACGCTGCGCACGATCCGATACCCCGCCGACAAAGGTGCTTGCAGCGGCACCGCGGCCAGGCTCTGCAACGTCAGCCAGGGTCGCCCGGCGCCTTGATGGTTGGCAGTGAAGACCGATGGCGCATTCGCGGCAGGCGGGGTTGCTGACCCCGACCCCGATGCCGATGCGGCACTTGAAACCCTCGGCCATGGCAGCAGCTTGCGCCCGCCCTGCGGCTCGGCCTTCCAGTCCAACTGCGCCTTCTCTCCGGCCAACTGCAGCGTGGTGATGCCGCTGACCGGCACGCTTTCGAAGACCGCCGCAAACCGCTCCAGCGCCAGCACCCCCCACAGGTTGGCAGTGGTGGTGCTCCAGGCGCCGCGCCGTTGCCGTGCCAGTGCGCCCGTCACCAGTTGCGGCAGGTCGTCGCGCCAGGCCGGGCTGTCGGCGGCCAGCAGCAGCAGCCGGGTGGCATTGGCATCGGCGCCTTCCATCAACCACCACCAGTCGTCGTCGGCTTCGGTGCTGAAGGTGAGCGTGGTGCCACCGGCTTGCAAGCGGCTGCGGATCAACCGCTGCAGTTCGTCGATGCGGGCCTCGCGCTTGGGCAGCGCGTCGACGCGGCGGTACAGGCTCCACGCGTCCAGCAGTGCCGATGTCGGCCACACGGCCGGTGTCCAGGCCACCGAGTCCAGCATCCGCGGCACCACGCGGCCGTGCCGCGCCAGGGCTTCGAGTGCCGACAGCTTGCGCACCGCCAGATCGGCGCGGGGCGCGAAGAAGCGGCGTTCGATCCGGCCTTCGACAAAGGCCGCGAGCCCCGCCAGCATCGCGTCGCGCACCGTGTCGGGCCAGGCCCAGCCGGCCGCGTCTGCGGTGCTGATCAGGTACGCGGTGAGCCGGTCGCTGCCCTGCGGCGGTGAGCCAGGCGCGGGCGGGAAGTAGGCGGCCAGACCGTCGCTGTCCAGATAGCCCGCAGCCTCGTCGCGCAGCGTTGCCCACGCGTTGGCGTCGCGCAGGCCGATCGAGCGCGAGGCCTTTTGCTCCAGGCAGGTGTAGGGGTAGCTCTGAAAGTAGCGGCGCACCCCCGGCAGGTCACCGGCCAGGCGCGGCGACAGGATTGCGGCGATGCCGCCGACCCCGGGGCGCGCGCCGGCTGGCGCCGCCACCGGGATCGAGACCGTTCCCTGACCCGGCACCGATGCGGACGCGGACGACGATGCAGACGCGGCAGCCCCGATCGGTTGCAACGACGCCTGCCAGACCCGCATCGGCACTGCCGCGGTCACCGCCATCGCGGTCTGCAGCCGGTCGGTCAACGGTGCGCCTGCGCCGGAAGCCGCAGACCCGGACCCGGACCCGGACCCTGATCCCGACCCCACCACCTCGGTGACTTCAGCGACCCAGTCGATGCGGTCGATGCCGGTGGGGATCTGAAGCGGCCAACTCACCCTTGCCGATGCCCCGGCAGCCAAACTCAGGTTCTGCTGCGGATTCGGCAGCGCCTGCTCGCCGGCCCGGCCCTGCAACGTGGCCCGCAGCTGCAGCGGTCGACCGGTGGTGTTGCGCAAGGTGTAGACCGCGTCGATGCGGTCGCCTTCGCGCACCAGCGGCGGCAGGCCCGAGAGCATCTGCAGGTCCTGCGTGACTTCGACCGTGGTGCTGCCGCTGCCGAACCGCTCCAGCCCGTGCTCGGATGCTGTCGAATCCGCGGCAACAGTTGCCGCAGTTACAGCGGCAGCCGCTGGCAACGCATCCGCGATCGCCACCAGCCTGAAGCGCGTCAACGAATCGTTCAGTGGCACGTCGATGCGGGCTTCGCCGTTGGTATCCAGCACCACCGTGCCACGCCACAACAGCAAGGTGTCGAACAACTCGCGGGTCGGGTTGCGGCCGCCGCCACCGCCCGGCGGCAAGGTCTTGCGGCCGTAGTGGCGCCGGCCGACGATCTCGCCTTGCGCGGTCGCCGTTTCGACACCCCAGGGCCGCGGTTGCAGCAGCCCCGTCAGCAGTTCCCAGGACCGGTTCGGCTGCAGCGCCAGCAGGCCTTCGTCGACCGCGGCAAACGCGATCTGCGCACCGGCCACCGGCTTGCCGCCGTGGGTGACACGCACCGTGGCATGCGCCACCTCTCGAACCCTGTAGCGCGGCTTGTCGGTGCGCACCACCACATCCAGCCGCTGTGCGGCCAGGCCCACCGACAGTTGCGCCACGCCGAACTTGTAGGAAGGCTTGGACAGGTCGACCGTGGCGGTCGGTTCCTGGTGCTCGCCGTCTTCGTTTCTGAAGGCCTGCCACCAGTCGCGCGGGTTGCGCCAGCCCCAGGTGAAGATCGACCACCACGGCGCTTCGCGCAGCCGACCGCGCAGCACCAGCACGCCGACCATCACGTTCGGCGCCCATGAGGCTTGCGACCCGCCACCGGCCGGCACCGGCAACTCGATCACCGGGTTGCTGCCACTCAGCGTGACCACGCGCGAATCGACGATGCCTTCGCGTTCCACCGTCACCAGCGCGGTCGCCTGGCGGTAGGGCATCCGCACTTGCAGCCGCGCCACGCCGCCGGGCTCGACTTCGCGTTGTTCGGGCAGCACGTCGATGCGGTCGTCGTCGTTCTGCGCAAACCACCATGCGCCGCCGCGGCTGACCCAAACCGTGCTGGCGGCTTCCGAGGTGCGGCCGGCGCTGTCGCTGGCGCTGGCGATCAACTCGACCTCGCCGCTTTCCTTCAGCTGGTCGACGGTGCAGCTGATGCGCCCACGGGTGTCGCTTTTGGCTTGGCAGATCGCGCCCAGGTCTTTCGATTCGCGCCGGTTGTCGTAGGCATAGAAGCCGCCCACCAGGCGCTTCCTGATGCTGACCGTGCGGTTGAGCCGCGCCCGCACCTGCACCGTCTGCCCCGCCAGCGGGCGGCCTTCGGTGTCCAGCACCACTGCGTCGATGCTGAAGCTGCTGCGCGCTGCGGTCCAGCCCGGCACGCGCAGCCCCACCACCACCGCCGCCGGCCACAGCCGCGTGCGCTGGGCGATGGTCTGGCGTTCGCCGTTGGGGTCGTCGAAGGCCAGTTCGGCCACCACATCGGCCGGGCCTTCGAGCGCAGGCAGCTTGTCGATCGTCAACTGCGCGCTGCCTTGCTTGCCGGTGACCGCAGCCAGGTTGCGGGCCACGATGCGGGTGCGCGATTCGCTGGCACCGGCGGCCTCTTCGTCGTCGGCCGCGGCCTCTGGCGACGATCCTTGCGGCGGCCGGCTCGGCGGGTTGAAGACGAACTCGGGATGGTTGTTGAACGATGGCACCGCCGACTGCATCAACGCCGACAAGGTCACTGCGGCACCGGCCATCGGCCCGCCGGCCAGTGCATCCAGGCTGGCGCGGTAAGTCAGCGACGACGGTGCCACCTGCACGCCGGAAGGCGGTGCCAGGCGGGCGTCGAGCAGCGGCACGCGAAAGGCTTCGACGCGGAAGCTGCCGCTGCCGATGCGGTGGGTGTCGCGGTCCGGGTTGCGGCTGGCAGTGCTGCGATTCGTGTCCGCGCCATCTGCTTTCTCCGATCCACCCCGCCGCTCCAGCGCCACGTCATAGGCGCCGAGCGCTGCGTTGGCGGGGATCTTCCATGCACTCTCGCTGGCGCGCGCGCCTCGCGGCCAGGCGATCGGCAGCCGCGTTTCGGTGCCGCTGCCCACGTGGGTCAGCACCAGCGTGTCGGGCAGATCGGCTGCGGCCGGCAACGCCAGACCACGCGCGGTCTGCAGCCGCACGAAGTGCTTCATCGACACCGTCTCGCCGGCGCGCAGGAGGGTGCGGTCGAACACCGTGTGGGCCTGCCGCTCGGGCTGCAGGTCGGACACGCTGCTGGTCGGGATGTCGAAGCGCCAGGGCTCGATCCCGCGGTTCCAGCCGCTGAAGACGAAGGCCACGTCGCCGCCCAGCCGCGCGCTGACGAACAGGCCCTCTTCGCTTAGGCATTGGCCGGCTGCGGGCTTCTTCTTGCCGGCATCGTCAGGGTTGCTGCCGTTCTCGCCGCCACTCCCGCCACCGTTGTCACTGTCCAGATCGCGCTCGGCAGCAAAGTCGAATCCGCGGTCGATGCGGGCGATGCCGTCGGCCCCGGTGATGCCGCGCCACAGCGGCTGGCCGCGGCAGTCGTTGACCACCACTGCGACACCGGCCACCGGGCGCCCGCGGTCCAGCGACGTGACCCACACCAGGCCTGATGAACGCCCCCGCTTCAGATGCACGCCCAGGTTCGTCACCAGCGCTGCGGTGCGGGCATACATCGGGCCGCGTGTTTCCAGTAACGCGTCACCGAGGATGCGCGACTCGACCTCGACCACATGCAGACCGCGCTGCGGCAGCGGCACGCCGATGACTTCGGTGGCGCGCGGTGCGCTGGCCGCAGCCGCCGGCAAATCGACACGCTGCACCCCCGGCTCGCCCGCCAGCAGCGACTGCATGCGGGTCTTGAACTGGCGCTGCTGGTCGTCGCGCAGCCGCGTCACCCAGCGCAGCAGATCGGCATCGCTGGCACTGGCATCGAGTCGCTTGAAGGTGATTCGGCCGCCGGTGCTGGAACCTTGCAAGTCAGCCTGCACGCGGCGCACCGTCAACGGCAACACCGCGGGCTGCTGCGGATCAATCGATGCTTCAAGGATGCCGAAGGCACCGCCCGCGAACTTGGCCAGCGGCGGCATCGGGCCGGTGGCGACGGTGAGCGGAAAACGTGCGGCATTGGCCAGCGCGCGGCCGGCGTCGTCGCGCAGCCCGGCAGGCAGGCTCAGCTTGAATGCCGTGCCTTCGGGCAACGGCGCGTCGAACTGGATCGACGACACGGTGGCAGCGGGGTCGACCGCAGCCGTGCCCCGACGCTCGTCACGCGGCGCACGGGCCGCGCCGCCCGTGGCCGGGTCGACGGGCGTGAGCCGCGCCGCCAACGCCAACGACAGCGGCACCGGCGCACTGAAGCGCAGCGTCATCGGCCGCAGTGGCAGGCAGGGCGACGCCGCGTTTTCTCGTTCGCACTGGAACTCGGCTTCGAAACGCGGCCGCACGGTCCAGGTGAAGCGCTGCTCGCGGCTCGACACCGGTGTGCTGCGACCGGCAGCGGTGATGCCCGGCCCCCACACCAGTCGCACCCGCGCTTCGGGTGCGAAGCTGCGCTGGCAGGCCAGCAGCAGGCGCCGCTCGGGGCTGCGGGTGGCGCCCTGCGCTTTCAGCACCTGCGCCAACGGCTCGCCTTCGACGATCCGCACCGGCACGCGTTCGCCCAAGCCTTCGACCTCGCACCATGCCGAACGGCGCACGCTGTCGGCATCGGGTATGCCGTTCAGGCGCAGCAGAAAGGCCTGGTCTTCGGCGATCGCCGAACCCGGAACCGGCGCCACCGACAACACGGCTGGCGCGCCGGTCGAGAACTCGAACGTGGTGGGGCCCTGCAGCGCTGTGCCGTCCAGCGCAGTGAAGCTGGCGCGCACCTGCAAGCTGCAGACGTGGCCGGCGTCGAGCGGCTGCGGCAGGTCGTAGACCCAGCGGCGGCTGCTGGTCCAGCGACCGCGATCGGGGCCGGTGTGCGTTGCAGCTGCAGCGGCGCCTTCGCCGATCAGCTCGCGGTCGTTGCAGCGCAGCGTGACCGGTGGCGGCAGACGCGGGTCGCCGGCTGCCACCACGGCGCTGTCGAACTGCACCACCACCTGCCGCACCACCGCCACTTCGCCGCGCGGCGACACCGTGGTGATGCGGGCCGCCTGGGCCGAGCCTGCGGCCAGCAAAAGTGGAGACAGCACCTGCAACAGCGCGGCGACCCCACGCCACCCGAACGGCGCCGGGTGCGGGCCCGGCCGAGAACGCATCGATCGAGACACCATGGCGCGATTCTGTCGCCATCGGCGCCGTGTGAAGCCGGCCGCTACACGCGCCAGACGCCTATGGCGATTCCTTGGCCTCGATGGCGTACTGGCGCCGCAGCGCCACCAACTGCCGCATGCGCGAGTCGATCACCGACGCTTCGATGAAGTCCTGCGGCACGCCCGACCGGGCGGCATCGGCGGTGACCGACTGCGCTGCCCGCAAGCGGTCGATGGCGCCATTGACATCACCGAGCGCCACCTGCGCTTCGGCCGCGGCGCGCAACGATCGCAGCCTCAGCCCCAGGGCGTCGGCGGTTTGCGACAGCGACTGCCACGCGGCCGCGTCCCGCGGCTGTTCGGCGACCCAGGTCTGCAACGCTTCGGTGCTGTCACGCAAGGCGCTGTCGGCGGCCAGCGGGCTGGCCGGGTCGCTGCGGTGCAGCTCCAGCAGCGCCTGCGCACGCAGCAGCAACGGAGGCCGCCGGTCGGCGCGCGCCACCACCTGCGCCGCCGAATACGAAGGGGCTTGCGACAGGCTCGACAGCGATCCGCCATCGCCCGCGGTCGCGGTCGGTGTTGCGGCTGCCGACTGCGAGGTCGCCAGCGGCGGCAACCGGTCCAGCAGTTGCAGCGCCGACGCTGCATCGCCAGCCGCCAGACGGGTTTCGGCTTGCAGCATGGCCAACGCGCGCTCGGCCCGTGGTTCACGCGGGCTCGCGCCTTCGGCCAGGCGCAGCGCGTCGGCGGCCAGGCTCTGCGCACGCGCCGGTTCGCGCAGCCGCGCCGCGGCCATCGCGGCGCCATACAACGCGCCCACCCGGTCGGCCAGCTGCGGCGATGCGGTGCGACCGGTGAGCCGTTGCAACGCTTGCACGCTGCCGTCCATCAGCACCCGGGCGCGGGCCTGCATCACCGCATGCTCGAGGGTCAGCGCGCCATCGGCGGCACCGCTGATGAGGGTGCGGTTGCGGGCTTCGCTGATGCGTTCGGTGGTCAGCGGGTGGGTGCGCAGATACGGATACGCGCCGTTGTCGTTCAGGCGGCTGGCACCGTCGAGCTTCTCGAACATCGCCGCCATGCCGCCGGCCGAATAGCCGGCTGCGACCAGCACGTTGTAGCCGATGCGGTCGGCTTCGCGTTCCATCGCGCGCGAGAAGTTCAGCTGACCCTGGATGGCCGCGCCCTGCCCGCCCATGATGGCGGCGTTGGCGGCATCGGGGTTGCCGCCGCGGCTGGCGGCCAGCACGCCCAGCAGCATCGCAGCGATCGCCACCACCGACGCTTCGCGCTGCGGTGCGATGCTGCGCGCGATGTGGCGTTGCGAAACATGCGACAGCTCGTGCGCCAGCACCGAAGCCAGCTGGTCGCGCGTGGTCGCCACTGCGAGCATGCCCAGGTGCAATCCCACGTAGCCGCCGGGCCAGGCAAAGGCGTTGACGCTGCGTTCACGCACCAGAAACGGCTCCCAGGCCAGCGCCTGGTCGGTGAAGGCATCGATGTTGCCGATCTTGCGTGCGGCTTCCACCAACGGCGCCCAGATCGAGATCAGATAGTCCTGCAGCACCGGGTCGTCGAGAAAGTCGGGGTCGCGCCGCACCTCTCGCATGATCTGGTCGCCGAGGCGGCGTTCGCTGCCGATGCTCAGGTCGGCCGAAGACGACTCGCCGAGCGACGGCAGCCGCACCTGGTTCTGGGCCTGCACCGCCGCCGGCGCCAACACGGCGGCAAAGGCGGTCAGGGCCGCCAGCTGGGCGGCCAGCGCCCGACGCCAGCGGGCCACGGAGCCGGCAACAACCGGTGGGCGAACAGAGGGAGTCGGCATGGTGATCGGGCGCAGGGGAGGCGGGCAGTTGACAGGCTTCGAGCGAAGCTTGGAGCACCGGTCGGCGGTGGTGTTCCGTCTAACTATGATGACACCGCCACCTGCCCACCCCATTGCCGGATGTGAAGCCCTGATGAGATCGCCTGACCCCGACCACCGCAGCCCGTTGACGCATTTCGACAGCCAGGGGCAGGCGCACATGGTCGATGTGTCGGACAAGCCCGAAACGCAGCGCAGCGCGCGCGCGGCCGGCACGATCCGCATGCAGCCCGCCACCTTCGAGCTGATCGCCAGCGGGCAAGCCAGCAAGGGCGATGTGATCGGCATCGCACGCATCGCCGCCATCCAGGGTGCCAAGCGCACCGCCGAGCTGATTCCGTTGTGCCACCCGTTGCCGATCACGCGGGTGACGGTGGCGTTCGATCTCGACCGCGAAGCCAGCGCCGTGCACATCCAGGCGGTGGTGCAATCGTTCGGCCGCACGGGAGTCGAGATGGAAGCGCTGACCGCTGTGCAGGTGGGGCTGCTGACGGTCTACGACATGTGCAAGGCCGCCGACCGCGGCATGGTGATGACCGACATCCGGGTGCTGGACAAGCAGGGTGGGAAGTCGGGCAGTTGGAAGGCCTGACCCATCGCGGGCCGTTGACGCGACTTCTCCAGTTCGTTCTATAGTTTTCTATAGTCATCTATAATCGGCTCTATTCGGAACGGGGAGTCGGCAATGGCCGTGTTTCATCGCGCGCAGTTGGCGGCCGACATTGTCAGCAGGCTGCTGCAGGCACCGCCCACGACGGCGTCGGGCTCTGGGCTGTTCCTGGCTGCGCCGCGGCGCACTGGCAAGAGCACCTTCCTGCGCGAGGATCTGCGACCCGCCTTGGAGGCCAGGGGTGCGCTCGTCATCTACGTCGACCTTTGGGAAGACCGCAGTGCCGACCCGGGCGAGGTGATCACGAGTGCCGTCCGATCTGCGATTTCCCGCCGTGAGGGCGTGATCAAGCGCCTGGCTCGCGGCAGCGGCATGGAGAAGATCACTGTCGGCGGGCTGGCTTTCTCGCTCGAGAGGGTGGGCCTCGCCAAGGGCGTGTCACTGTCCGCCGCGCTCGCGGCGTTGTCCGACGAAACCGCCCAGCTGATCGTGTTGCTGGTCGATGAAGCACAGCATGCGATCACGAGCCCGGCCGGGTCAGACGCACTCTTTGCGCTCAAGGCCGCGCGTGACGAAATCAACTCCAGCGCCCACCACGGCCTGCGCATCGTGGCCACCGGTTCCAACCGGGACAAGCTGGCGATGCTTCGCAGCAGCAAGGAACAGGCCTTCTTCGGCGCGCCGCTGGTGAGCTTTCCGGTTCTGGGGTTGGACTACATCGAGTGGTTGATCCAGCACCTCCCCTTCGGAAGTGAGCTGGAAGCACCGCAGGTCTACCGCTGGTTCGAGCGAGCCGCCCACCGACCGGAGATCCTGGGGGCTGCAGTCGACGCGCTGCTGTTCGACCTGCAGGTCAGCAACGGCGGCTACTCCCAGCGATTGCAGGCGCTGGTGCAAGAGCAGATCGCTGCCAGCAACCAGGAGGCGCTGCGGGTGGTTCGCAGCCTGACGCCACTGCAGTCGGCAGTGCTGCGCGTGCTCGCAAAGGCGGGCGACAGTTACGGCCCATTCGAGGCGCAGACGATCGAGCAATACAAGTCGGTACTGCAGATCATCGCGCCGCATGCCACGGTTGAACCCGACACCGCGAACGTGCAGCAGGCCCTGTCTGCCTTGCAGGAGAAAGCCCTGGTCTGGCGCGCCACCCGCGGGGTCTACGCGCTGGAGGACTCGTTTTTGGCCGAGTTGATGCGCAAAGAGGGCATGCTGGGTTGAGCGCTTGCCTGGCGCCGGAATCATTCGCATGCCCTCCTTGCGCCTTCCTTCAGGTGGGCTCCGTCTGAACGCCGGCTCCCCTGACCCAGGCGATCAGTCTGCGCTGAACTCGCGCCAGGAATGGGCGGTGGTCGGGGGTTCGCATGCAAACGCACCCGTGGCGGCTGACGATGCTGCGGAGTCGGGGGGCGTTGACGACGCCCCAGAAGCTGCCCCAGACGCCGCCCCCGATGCCACACCACATGCCGCGAACAGCGGCGCCGCCTCGGGCCGTTTGAACTCGCGCACCCGGGCCGCCAAATGGCGCGCTTCGTCGACCTTGCCGTGCGCGGCCAACGAGCGCGCCCAGGCGCTCATCAGCCGGGTGTCCAGCAGGTAGTGCACGACCCGCTCGAAGTTGCGTGGGGGCACCTGTTCGGCAGCGCCGGTGGTGACCGCTGCGTAGTCGGCATGGTGGGCGAAGAACACGCTGCGCTGGCCAGCTGCGATGCGCTCGGCCAGCGGCCGGTCGGAATCGGCGTTGAAGATGCGCGCGACCGTGGCGTAGTCGCCGACCGCGAATGCGGTGCCGGCCATCAATGCGACTGCAGCCAGCCGCAGCGCCAGCGATGGCGCTCGCGGCGGCCCCGAAGGCGCCGAGACCGCGGGCATTGCGGCCGGTGCTGCCAGCGCATGGCCCCAGACCCAGGCCGTCGGCAGCAGGAAGTAGGCATACCAGAGCGGATATTCGAGCTGGCTGTGCACGCCCATCATCAACACCATCGCCATCGCGCTGCGCTGCGCGACCCCGGCCGCGCCGGGCACCGCGCCACGGCGCAGCACCAGGTCGCGAACCAGCGCCCACGACAGCAGCGCTGTCAACAGCACCGCCAGTGGCAGGCCCAGTTCGACCGCGAACTGCAGCAGCAGGTTGTGGGTGTGGTCGAAGAAGGCCACCGGCCGGTGCGGTGACGGGGTCAGGGTCCAGGCGAGGTTGAATTCACCGAAGCCGACTCCGGTCCAGGGTTGCTGCGCGATCAGCCGCAGCGTGTCGCGCCAGATGCCGAAGCGCGAGCTGGAGATGTCGGTTTCGGCCAGCCGCGCGCTGCCCCCGAAGGCATGCGCAGACAGCGCCGCCCACTGCGCCATCAGTAGCCACGACACCAGATAGGCCAGCGGCACCGCCAGCAGCAGCAGCCGCGCCTGGCGCGACAGGCGCCGGTCGACCAGGCCCCACAGCGCCAGCAACAGCACACTGACGAGCCCTGTGCGCGAGGCCGTCAGCACCACGCCGAACACCAGCAGCGCCATCGCCAGCGCGGCCACGGCGCGCCGCACACGACCCAGCTCGAACAGCACCAGCATGCCGATGGTCGATCCCGTCAGCAGGCTGCTCAAGTGATTGGGCTGACGCATGTTGCCCACCGCGCGACCGGGGTAGCCGGAGCAGGCGATCCAGTCGCTGTTGCACCACGAAGGCATGAAGACCTGCACCAGCGCCACCAGCAGGCTGAGCGCGCCCGCAGCGGCGAAGCCCCAGCAGAAGGCGATGAAGCTCGGGCTGGCGGACGCCGGGTCGGCGGTGGCGACGGGCTGGCGCTGCGACCCCGCACCGGCGGCCACCATCAACGCCGCGGCCGCCAGCGTGCCCAGCGCCGACAACGCCAGCGACGCCGGCAAGGCACCGTGCAGCCAGCTCCAACCGGCCGCGGCCATCAACAGCAGCAGCGCGGTTTGCAGCGGCAGGGTGCCGCGTTGGTCGCGGGCGTTCAAGCGCGGTGCGCTCAGCAGCACGAACAATCCCCACAAACCGAAGGCCAGCGCCTGGTTCCAGAAGGTCGCCGACGGCGAGACGTTGTGGGTCAGCAGCGGCGGCAGCGCGGCAGCGGCGATGGCGGCAGCGGTGACCACTGCGGTCGGACTGGCAGATCGGCGGGCAGCCGTTGGCGGGGGAGATGTCACCGAGCGCAGGAACGTTGGGCGGCGCGGCTGAAAGCGCACGCGGCGTGGGGTGGCCGGCAGTGGAGCGGCGGGTTTCGAACCGCCCTGCCGGCGAAGGCGCGCGATGCTATCAGGGGCGCTGGCGAGGGAGGGGCAGTTGCATCAAGCCCGGCGGTGAATTGCCAAGCAAGCGCGCGTCGACTTCAGCCGCCGACACCACGTGGAAGACGTCGTCGCCAATTGGCACCGGCATCAGATGAGCAACCACGCCGAGCCGGCAAACACGACGGCGCACCCGAGATGCCCAACCGTGTTGCGCACGCGAGAACTCATTCCCCGAACGAAAAAGAGCGGCGCCACC
>JBDSMV010000104.1:0-2716 GCA_039915715.1 Rubrivivax sp.
TTCGCGCCCAACACCGCTGTCAGCAGCAGGCTGCTGACCAGCACCACCAGCGTCAGCAGCTTCATCCACTGCGCGGCGAAGATGCCGGCCCAGGCGTCGTAGCCGATCGGGCCCCTGACGAAGATCACCTCGGCCAGCAGCACGAGTGTGAACAGCGACATCAGCACGGCGGTGACGCGCTGGCTGAGCCAGTCGCGCATGCCGTAGTGGGCGCCTACGACGACGCGCTTCGAGCCGTAATTGACTGCCATCGTCCAGTCCCTCAATACAAGCCGAACAGCTTCGCGCCCAACACCGCTGTCAGCAGCAGGCTGCTGACCAGCACCACGATCGCAGAACTGCGGCCTTGAACCAGGCTGACGCTGTGCGTCACGTCCATCCACAAGTGCCGAACCCCGGCAATGAAGTGGTGCAAGAAAGCCCAGATCAGCGCCAACGAAATCAGCTTGACAACGAAGCCCGGAACGAAACCGATGCCGGTGGCGAAGGCCGCTGTGAAGTTCGCATAGGACCCTTCGGAGCTGAGACTGGTGTCGAAGAACCAGACGATCAGCGGCAGCAACACGAACATCAGCACGCCGCTGACGCGGTGCAGGATGGACACCCAGCCGGCCGCAGGCAGACGGTATTGGGTCGCGTCCAGCAGGCGCATCGTGCCGGGTCGGTGGCGGGTCATTTCGGCCATGGTGTCCTTCTTCAGGTGACGGATTCGCTGCGAGCGTTCGTGCAGCGTTCCCTTTCTGTCGACGAGTTTATTGCAATGCAACAGACGTGCATGGCGGCGCGGGCTTGATGGTCAACTCAGCTGATTGCGGTAATGGTGAGCGGTCGTCAGATACAGACCGCGGCGCAGTTCCACTGGGCGGTCCCCATAAGTGAAGGACAAGCGTTCGACCGACAACAAGGGCGCGCCCAGGGGCTGCTGCAGGCGCCTTGCCGGCTCGGTCCTGGCTGCCACGGCGCGGATTTTTTCTTCAGCGCGAACCATGTGAACCGAAAATTCGGCTTCGAACAGGCGGTACAGCGGACCCCGCCAGGCTGCCAGCCGGTCGGCCGTCAATCCTTGAAACAGGCTACCGGGCAGCCACAGGTCGTCCAGCACCAGCGGTTTCGGTTCGGCAGCGCCGCTGGCCGCGGGCAACAGCAGCAGGCGCCGCACCTGCACCGCCGTCTCGCCACTGCCCAGCGCCAGCGCGCGTGCCACGTCGGCCGGCGCGCGGAGCCGGCGGCAGTCCAGCAGACGGCGTTGCAACGGCATCGGACGGCCGGCGCCGGCATCGGGTATCAGCCGCAGGAAACGGTACTGAGTGGCCTGCTCGGCATGGGTGGCGACGAAAGTGCCCTTGCCCTGGCGGCGCACCAGCAGGTTGTCGGCCGCCAGTTCGTCGACCGCCTTTCGCACCGTGCCCTGGCTGACGCCGAAGCGCGCTGCCAACTCGAACTCGCTCGGGATGGCCTGACCAGGGAGCCATTCGCCGCTCTGCAAGCCAGCGACGATGGCGGACTTGATCTGCCGGTACAACGGGCTGAAGGCCGGGACCGGTGGGCTGGCGGCATGGGCCACAGGAGCGTGGCGGACGGTCGTGGTTGTCTCGGGCATTCGCCATTGTCTTGCATAAGACACAAGAGTCCGCGCCACCCCGAAGCCTAGAATCGAGATTCGGTAGTGACCCCATCCATCGCAACCAGGAGCCTCCGATGACCCAGAAAAACCCCGTACGCGTGGCCGTCACCGGCGCTGCCGGCCAGATCGGTTACGCCCTGCTGTTTCGCATTGCCTCTGGCGAGATGCTCGGCAAGGACCAGCCGGTGATCCTGCAGTTGCTGGAAATCCCGGATGAGAAGGTGCAAAAGGCGCTCAAGGGCGTGATGATGGAGTTGGAAGACTGTGCCTTCCCGCTGCTGCACGGCATGGAAGCGCATGGCGATGCGACCACGGCGTTCAAGGACACCGACTACGCCTTGCTGGTGGGCGCCCGCCCCCGCGGCCCGGGCATGGAACGCGCCGACCTGCTGGCCGCCAACGCCAAAATCTTCACGGCCCAGGGCGCCGCGCTCGACAAAGCCGCGAGTCGCGACGTGCGGGTGCTGGTGGTGGGCAACCCGGCCAACACCAACGCCTACATCGCGATGAAAAGCGCACCCAGCCTGCCGCGCGAGAACTTCACAGCCATGCTGCGGCTGGACCACAACCGCGCGCTGAGCCAGATCGCCGCCCGCACCGGCAAGCCGGTGGCTTCGATCAAGAAGCTGGCTGTGTGGGGCAACCATTCGCCCACCATGTACGCCGACTATCGCTTCGCGACCATCGACGGCCAGTCGGTCAAGCAGATGATCAACGACCACGACTGGAACCGCGACATCTTCCTGCCCACGGTGGGCAAGCGCGGTGCTGCCGTGATCGAAGCGCGCGGCCTTTCGTCGGCCGCCAGTGCGGCCAATGCCGCCATCGACCACATGCACGACTGGGCACTCGGCACCGACGGTGAATGGGTCACGATGGGCGTGCCCAGCAACGGCGAATACGGCATTCCGAAGGACGTAATCTTCGGCTACCCGGTCACCACCGAAGGCGGAAAATACAAGATCGTCGAAGGCCTGGAGATCGACGCTTTCTCACAAGAGCGCATCGACAAGACCCTGGCCGAACTGACCGGCGAGCAGGACGGCGTCAAGCACCTGCTGTGACGGCGAGCCCGCGCACCGCGCTGTTCGG
>JBDSMV010000117.1:0-2531 GCA_039915715.1 Rubrivivax sp.
AGCTGGGCCCTTGACAGCACCGTGCCCGGGCGCTGCATCAGGGCTTCCAGCACGGCGAATTCACGTGCCGACAGTTCCACTGGCAGGTCGTTCAAGGACACGACTTTGCGCTGCGGGTCCAGCATCAAGGGGCCGCTGCGAAAGCACGGCGAGCCACTGCCCACATGGCGGCGCAGCAGCGCCCGCACCCGCGCCACCAGCTCATCCAGATCGAAAGGCTTGAGCAGATAGTCATCGGCGCCGGCCTCCAGCCCCGCCACCCGGTCGCGCACGGTATCGCGCGCCGACATGATCAGCACCGGCAGGGCCGACCCGGTGGCGCGCAGCGAGGCCAGAATCGCCATGCCGTCACTGCCGGGAAGCCCGAGATCGAGCAGCGCCAAGTCGTAGACGCCGTTGCCGAGCGCCAAGTTCGCGGCACGGCCATCGGTGACCCAGTCGGTGGCGTAGCCGACGGCAACCAGACCGCGCCGCACGGCCCTGCCGATCATCGGGTCGTCTTCGATCACCAGGATGCGCATGGGTCGGCATTCTGTGCTGATGCGGTGGCAGACTGCACGCGCGCCAACAAACGCTCTCGCTACCATGCCGACTCTTGCGGCGCCGCTTCTGGCGCTGCGATCCCGACGCTGACGGCTGCCGAATGACCTCTACCACGGCCTCGCCAGCCGAGCCTTCGATCCGCGCCACCCTGCGCCACACCCGGTTTCGGGCCCTGCTGGGCGGCGGCAGCATCTACTTCGTCGGCAACGCGATGCAGGCGATGGCCGCCGCATGGTTGATGGTCGAAGTGACTGGCTCGTCGTTCCTGGCCGCGCTGGTGCAGACCGCAGTGTTCCTGCCGATGTTTCTGCTGGCGCTGCCAGCAGGCGTGATGGCCGACACCACCGACCGCAAGCGCCTGATGCTGATCGCATTGGCGGTGCAAACCGCGGTCGTGGCACTGATGGCGCTGCTGTTCGTGCTCAAGATCGCCGGGGCCGGCACCCTGTTGTTTCTGACCTTCTGCGCCGGTTGCTGCACCGCGGTGCTGTCGCCCTCCTGGAACTCGGCCATCGTCGACGTGGTGCCGCGCGACGAACTGCCGCAGGCCATCACCGCCGTCGGCATCTCGTACAACAGCGCCCGTGCGCTCGGCCCGGCGCTGGCCGGCTTCGTCTACACCCAGTTCGGCAGCGGCTGGGTGTTCGCGATCACGGTGCTGGGGGTGCTGACGCTGTTCGAATCGGTGCGGCGCCATCCGCCGAGGCCCCATCCACCGTCGCGGCTGCCAGCCGAACGCTTGTGGGGCGGCATGTTGAGCGCACTGCGCTTCGCGCGCCATTCGGAGACCGTGCTGGCGCAACTGGTGCGCACAGTGGCCTACAGCGCTGCCGGCTCGGCGCTGTGGGCGTTGCTGCCGGTAATCGGTCAGAAGCAGCTGGGTCTGGGTGCCACCGGCTTCGGCTTCCTGATGGGGTGCCTGGGCTGCGGTGCGGTGTTGGCGGGGCTCTACATCGGCCGCATGCGCGCCCGGCTCGGGCTCGAGCGGCTGGTGTCTGGTGGCTGCGCCGTGTTTGCCGCTGTGATGGCGGTGGCCGGGGTGTCGACCCTGCCTTGGCTGACCTACCTGGCGCTGGCATTCGGCGGCGCATCGTGGATGAGCGTGATGTCGACCTACAACACCGCCACCCAGACCAGCGTGCCGCCGTGGGTGCGGGCGCGGGCCACGTCGCTGCACACCGTGGCGGCGCTGGGCTCGTTCGCGCTCGGCTCTGCCTTCTGGGGCGCACTGTCGGACATCGTCGGTTTGTCGACCACGCTCCTGCTGGCAGCCATGGTGATGGGCGCCGGGCTGCTGCTGGTGCGGCCCTTTCCGCTGCGCATGGGCGGGGTGCAGGAGGTGACGCAGGCGACATTGTCTGAAGACCTGTTCTTCGCGCACCAGCCGGCGCCCGAAGCCGGTCCGGTGGCGGTCGAGATCATCTACCGCGTTAAGCCCGAAGCCATCGACGCCTTCCTGCACGACGTGAGCCTGCTGCGGGCGCCGCGGCGCCGCGACGGCGCCACCTTCTGGCGCGTCTACCGCGACCTCAATGACCCGGCGCGGCTGGTGGAACGGTTCATCGTCACCAGTTGGGCCGACTACCTGCATCAGCGGGCGCGGGCGCTGCTGTCGGACCAGACCCTGGAAGCAGGGTTGCTGCAGTACCTGCGGGATGGCGAGGAGCCGCTGGTGCAGCGCTACATCGCCGAGCGGTAGCGGTAGCGGTAGCGGTAGTGCTCGGAGCGTGGTTGACTTCGGCGCCGACCCGGGTTGAACGAGGTGGGTGGCGATCGGGCCCCGCGACGCAATGCTGCCGCACGGGCTGCGGCGCGAACGGGGTCATGCCATCGAAAGCCGCTTGCTGCGCGCCGCCGTTCAGCCGCTATGGGATGTGCGCAAGCAATGCATGGCCGGCTTCAATCTGGCGATCGACGACTTCGGACCCATGTCGCTGGAGCCTTTGCGGGTCTGGCAGGTTGACAGCGGAGACTGTCGGCGGGGTGAC
>JBDSMV010000189.1:0-4166 GCA_039915715.1 Rubrivivax sp.
GCAACGCGAACGCGTAGTCCAGCAGTTCCGGCTCGTCCGCATCGACGTGCCACGCGGTGACGCCCGTCACCCGCGCGGCCATGGCCACGCTGGCGAACACGCCGTCCAGGCGTCCGGCCGCACCGTCGAACACGTACGAGTAGGCTGAAGGCGCGAAACGGCCAACTTGATCGACATAGCCGCTGCTGGTCAGGTTGTAGATCGGGTCTTCCTGCGCATAGGCGTTGAAGTCACCGATCAGCAGCACGTCGTTGCTGCCGGTCGCGGCCTGGCGCTGGGCCACGAAGCTGCGCAGACGCTCGGCCTGCCGCTTGCGCAGCGCGTTCCAGCAGCCCTGACCGTCACCGCTGTCGACGTTGCCGGGAGCGTCTGACGATGTCGGCGCCGGGCAGCTGCCCTTGGACTTCAGGTGATTGACGAACAGCGTGAAGCGCTCGCCATTGGCCATGCCGAAGGTTTGCGCCAGCGTCGGCCGGTTGTTGACCGGGTCGTTGTCGCTGACCGCCGCACCGACGGGTTGCAGGCGCCCGGTCTTGTAGATCATCGCCACGCGGATCGCGTCGCTGCCGGTGTCGGCCGGCAGGCTGGTGGTGCCGTAGGTGCCGGGGCCGACGCTGGCGTTCAACGCCGCCGCCAGGTTGGCTGCCGCGACGTTGCCGTTGTTCTGGATCTCCATCAGCCCGAAGGCGTCGGCGTCGATCGCCGCCATCGCGGCCACGATCTTGGCTTGCTGGCGTGCGAATTCGGCCGCGTTGTCGGCGCCGCGGCAGTTGCCGGTGCCGGTGCTGCCGCCGACCATGCAACCGACACTGGTGCCACCCCCGTCGGTGAAGGCGGTGAAGTAGTTCAGCACGTTGAAACTGGCCACCTTGACGTTGCCGCCCACTGACGCAGGTGCCGCGGTGCGCACGTTGCCGGGCACGAAGGTCGGCGCCACGGTGGGGTGGATTTTGTAGTCGCCCGCGCCGGCCGAACTGTTGGTGGCCAGGCCGTAGTCGATCACGCCGGTGATGGCGCCCGTGGTGTAGCCTGCGCGCGGCAGGCCTTCAGCGTCCAGGTCGGGGATCGAGTTCGGGTACTGCACGCTGCTGCCATCGTCCAGCACGATGCGGCGCCGCGCATTCGAGTCGGCCAGCGCCAGCGCTTCAGCGCTGCCGGGCCGATGGCGGTTGGTCGGTGTTTCCAGCCGGCCGCCAACGGCCAGGGTCAGCTGACCGTAGCGTGCCTGATAGAAATTCTGGTTGACGGTCAAGGGCCCCGTCAGCGTCACCAGCATGCCTTCGTAGCGTTCCAGGTCACCGTCCACGGCTTCGGGCAAGGCCACCACCGTGGGTGTGATGCTGTAGCCGCTGCCGGTCTGCAGCACGGCGCTGACGGCCGTCAGCTCGGTCACCGGATGCGCCACCACGTCGGCTGCGGTGCCCACCACGAATTCGGTCACGGTGGCCGAAACCTGCACCAGGTTGCCGACAACGGCCGCCGGCCAGACCGTGCTGCCGCTGAAAACGAAAATGCCGTCGGATGTGGACAGTTCGTTGTCGCCCGTCAGGTCCTGGATGAAGAAGCCGTTGCTGTTGATGCGGGTGACCACGCCACTGGTGATGACGGTTTGCCCAACCAGCGGGCTGGTGGCGCCGCTGCCCTGGATCGTGTAGATGGCCGCGGCCACCGGGTCGCCGCCGCCGCCACCGCCGCTGCCGCCGCAGGGCTGCGCCGGGGCGGCGCTGTTGCGCGGATTGGGCGCCACGGCGCTGAAGTCGGTGCTGTTGTTGTTGGTGTCGAGGCAGCTGTTGCCGCTGTTGACGGTGCCGTTGGCGCGCACGATCGCCATCGTGTTCGAACCCGCCGGGGCCGGCGCGGTTTCAGAACAGCTGGCGGTGCTGCCGAAGCCGACGAAGTCGACGATGCCCGCGCCGGGCGCGCTCTGCAACGGGCAGGTGCCCGTCAGCACCACGGCGTTGTTGACCAGCGCCAGCTTGCCGGCGGTGGCGCTCATGTTGGTGGTGCCGATGACATCGGGCGTGGGCACCGCTGCAGCGCTGCCGGCGCCGGCCGCCAGCCGGATCAGGAAATAGCCACCGGCCGGAACCGATCCCGTCAGCGCCGTGCTGTTGGTCCAGCTGCTGCCGGTGGCCGACGCGTACTGCAGCGACCAGCCGGCCACCGACACGGGTGCCGAACCGTCGTTGTGCAATTCGACATAGTCGTTGCTAAAAGGCGCGCCGCTGTTGCCGCCGCCGCCGTAAACCTGGCTGATCATGACTGCGGCGTTGGCCGATGTCGCAAGCCCGACCCCGGCAGCGATCAACAGCAGGGTCCGCAGACGCGACCGGCGGATGAAGCTGAAAGTCGGCTGCGGCAGGTGCATGGAGAGACCCCGGGTTGGACGTGAGGAGGGCTGAAAGCGCAGCCGAACGGCGCGACGCCGCGCATCGTATGCCCGCCGCGGGGGTTGCAGGGCGTCGGCATACCCTTCGAATCGGGTGGGGACTGACACAGAGCTGACATAGACAGGACGACATCGGCAGGCCTCGGGGGTTCTGCTCTGGACAACGCGGCTGTCAGGGTGGCCGACCCCGCAGCGCCGAAGGGTAGGCCTTGTCTCTTTAGACTCGCTGGATGAATGTATTTCTTCGATCGACTGAGCCTTCACGCCGCTTCATGAGTCATTTGCAGCGCGCAGGCTGCCGCTTGCCTGGCCTCGCGATGGCAGCGCTGCTGACCGCCGCATCGGCTCATGCGCAGGTGCCGACCCCTGCGCCAGCGTCTGCGCCCGCATCTGCATCGGCACCTGTGGCTTTTGCACCCGCTCGCACCCCGCCGTCACGCGGCAGGCTGAAGCCCGTCGCCAGCGTCGAAGGCATCACCGAGTACCGGCTCGCCAACGGCCTGCAAGTGTTGCTGGTGCCCGATGCGTCCAAGCCCACCACCACCGTCAACATGACCTACCACGTCGGTTCGCGGATGGAAAACTATGGTGAGACCGGCATGGCGCACCTGCTGGAACACCTGCTGTTCAAGGGCACGCCCAAGCACCCGACCGTGTGGTCGGAGTTCACCAAACGCGGCTTTCGCGCCAACGGCAGCACCTGGTATGACCGCACCAATTACTTCGCCAGCTTCGCGACCAACCCGGAGAACCTGCGCTGGTATTTGCAATGGCAGGCCGACGCGATGGTCAACAGCTTCATCGCGCGCAAGGACCTGGACACCGAGATGACGGTGGTGCGCAACGAATTCGAACTCGGCGAGAACAACCCCGGCCGCGTGCTGCTGAGCAAGACCGTGGCCGCCATGTTCCAGTGGCACAACTATGGCAAGAGCACGATCGGCGCGCGCACCGACATCGAGAACGTCGACATCCCGCGCCTGCAAGCCTTCTATCGCCGCTATTACCAGCCCGACAACGCCACCTTGATCGTCAGCGGCCGCTTCGACACTGCGCAAGTGCTGAGTTGGGTCGACGGCTACTTCGGCGGCATTCCGAAACCAACCCGCACCCTCGCCCGCACCTACACGCTCGACCCGCCGCAGGACGGCGAGCGCACGGTGGAGGTCAGGCGCGTCGGCGGCACGCCGTCGATCTACATGGGCTACCACGTGCCGGCCGGATCGGACCCCGACTTTGCAGCGGTCGAGATGGTGGCCAGCGTGCTTGGCGACACCCCGGGCGGGCGTCTGCACAAGCAATTGGTCGAAAAGCAACTGGTGGCGCAGGCCTTCGCCTTTACCTACGACCTGGCCGAACCCGGCGTGCTGCTGCTGGGCGCCAGCCTGGCACCCGAACAAGACCTGCAGAAGGCCCGCATTGCGATGGCAAACGCGGTGCAGTCGCTGCGCACCGAGCCGATCACCATCGAGGAACTGGAGCGCGGTCGCATCCAGTGGCTCAACGGCTGGGACCAGAACTTCACCAACCCCGAAGCCGTCGGCGTGGCCTTGTCCGAAGCCATCGCGCTGGGCGATTGGCGGCTTTACTTCTTGCAGCGCGACCGGGTGCGGGCGGTCAAGCTGGCCGACGTGCAGCGTGTGGCCGACACCTGGCTGCTGCCCAGCAACCGCACGGTCGGTTTGTACGAACCCACGGCCGAGCCGCAACGCGCACCGCAGGGTCAGCGGGTCGACGTGGCGACCTTGGTCAAGGGCTACACCGGGGATCCGACCGC
>JBDSMV010000213.1:0-3388 GCA_039915715.1 Rubrivivax sp.
GAGGCACTGGCGCGCCTGCCGGTGACGCGCAAGCACGAATTGCTGGAACGCCAGCAAGCGGTGCGCGAGCAGGCGTCTGCCGATTCGCGTTCCGCGCAGGGCGACCCGTTTGGGGGGTTCGCGGCGATCGGCTGGCGCGGCATCGGCATTGCACGGCCGGCGCGGCGCGTGTTTCAGTCACCGGGCCCGATCTACGAACCCGAAGGCCACGCCAGCGACTACTGGCGCATGGCGCGCGCCATGTTTGCCGCCGGCATCCGCGGTGGGCACCTGCTGCACAACAGCTTCAGCTACCACTTGACCCCCGCCGGCTCGATCACCGAAACCGGCGCCCAGGCGCTGGGCTGCACGGTGTTTCCCGGCGGTGTCGGCAACACCGAACTGCAGTTGCAGGCGCTGCGCGAGTTGGGTGCCAATGCCTATGCCGGCACGCCCAGCTTCCTGCGCATCTTGCTGGAGAAGGCAGCAGAGTCCGGGCTGCAGCTGCTGCGATTGAAGCATGCACTGGTCAGCGGCGAGGCTTTTCCGCCGAGCCTGCGCGACTGGTTCAGCGCACGCGGCGTCGAAGCCTACCAAGCCTACGCCACGGCCGATGTCGGCTGTATCGCCTACGAAACCGCCGCGCGCGAAGGCCTGGTGCTGTCAGAGAATGTGGTCGTCGAGATCGTCCGCCCCGGCACCAGCGATCCGGTGCCCGAGGCAGCGCCCGGTCAGCCGAGCGAGGTCGGCGAGGTCGTGGTCACCGCCCTTAACCTGGACTACCCACTGTTGCGTTTCGGCACCGGCGACTTGTCGGCGATGTTGCCGGGCCTGTGCCCCACGGGCCGCACCAACGCACGCATTCGCGGTTGGCTCGGCCGTGCCGACCAGACAGCAAAAGTGCGTGGCATGTTTGTCCACCCGTCGCAGGTGGCGCAGGTGTTGAGTCGCCACCCCGAGCTGGGCCGAGCGCGGCTGGTGGTTGAAGGCGAGATGGCCAACGACCGGATGACGCTGCACGCCGAATGCGCCGGGTTGGGAACCAGCGCCCCAGAGGGCCTTGCGGAGGCAGTCGCGCAAAGCCTGCGCGACATCACCAAGCTGCGAGCCGAGGTGCTGCTGTGCCAGCCAAACAGCCTGACGAACGACGGCCGCGTGATCGAGGACGCGCGCAAGCTGAATTGAAGGCCGGCCGATCTGCCGACTTAGTCGACGCGCAACGGAATCGTCACCGGGCCGTCGTTGACCAGCCGCACCTGCATGTTGGCGCCATAGCGACCGGACTGAACGTCGTGGTGGCGTTCCCGCGCCAACCTGAGCAGCGCTTCGTAGAGCGCCAGGCCCTGCGCCGCAGGTGCAGCGGCGGCGAAGCTGGGACGGTTGCCGCGCGAGGTATCTGCCGCCAGTGTGAACTGCGAAACCACCAGCAGCCCGCCCTGCATGTCTTGCAGACTGCGGTTCATCTTGCCTGCGTCATCGCCGAATATGCGAAGCTTCAGCACCTTGTCGAGCAGTCTGGCGGCGTGCTGCTCGGTGTCGGCTGGCTCGGCGCAAACCAGCATCAGCAGGCCAGGGCCGATGGCGCCGACCGTGCCGCCCGCGACCTCGACACTGGCCGACCCCACCCGTTGCAACAGCGCGATCACGCCTGCTTCGCCGCGGCTTGGGCCCGGTCTTCGTCGGGGTCGTCGAGTTCGCTGAAGCGGGCCTCGACGTCCATGGGCAGCAACTGAATCGTGGCGCGCAGGCCGGGCACGGCGGCCATCAGCGCTTGCTCGACATCGGCCCGCACCGCAGCCGAACGGCCCAGCGTCCAGGCGGGCGGCATGTGCATGTGGAGGTCGATGAAGCGGCGCTGCCCGGCGCGCCGGGTGACGATGTGGTCGAAGCGAATCGGCTGCTGTGCAAAGCCCGCCAGCACGTCGTCGATGCGGGACCGCACCTCTGGCGAGAGCGCTTCATCCATCAGTCCCGAAGCCGACCGCATCACGAGCGAGCCGCCTTCCCGCAGGATGTTCAGCGCCACGGCGATCGCCACCACCGGGTCGAGCCAGAGCCATCCCGTCAACGTGACGGCCACCAGCCCGACCACCACGCCGACCGAGGTCCACACGTCGGTGTACAGGTGCCGCGCGTCGGCTTCCAGCGCCACCGAACCCACCGCGCGCGCCTTGCGCAGCATCGAAAACGCAAGCGCTCCGTTCATCAGCGAACTCACCACCGACAGCGTCAGTCCCAGGCCGACCGCCTGTAGCGGTTGCGGATCCAGCAGGCGCTGCACTGCAGCCCAGACGATGCCGAGCGCGGCCAGGAAGATCAGCACGCCTTCGAAGCCACTGGAGAAGTACTCGGCCTTGTGGTGCCCGTACGGGTGCCCTTCGTCGGGCGGGCGCGCCGCGATCGTCACCATCGCCAGCGCGAAGATCGCACCGGCCAGATTGACCAGCGACTCCAGCGCGTCCGACAGCAAGCTGACGCTGTCGCTGACCCACCAGGCCCCGGTCTTGAGCCCGATGGTGGCCAGCGCCACAGCAATCGAGACCTTCAGGTAAGCGCTGACCCGCAACGGCTGTTGCCCTTCAGACGCTCAGCGTGACGCGGGCGAACTTGCGCTTGCCGACTTGCACGACGCACGTGCCAGCGGCAACGCGCAATGCCTTGTCGCTGACCACGGCGCCGTCGATGCGCACGCCGCCTTGCTCGACCATGCGCATGGCCTCCGTCGTCGACGGCACCAGCCCGGCCTGCTTCAGGAGCGCTCCGATCGGAAGCGGCGCACCCGCAAGCGTCAGCTCGGGCATCACGTCAGGGGCGCCTCCGGCAGCGCGGTGCCGAAAGTCGGCGTCGGCGGCGTCGGCTGCAGCGGTGTCGTGGAAGCGCGCGGTGATCTCTTTGGCGAGCATCACCTTGGCGTCCTTCGGGTTGCGGCCCGCAACGACCTCGGATTTCAGCGCCGCGATCTCGGCTTCCGTACGGAAAGACAGCAGCGTGTAGTACTTCCACATCAGCGTGTCGCTGATCGACAGCAGCTTGGCGTACATCTGGTTCGCTGGGTCGGTGATGCCGATCGTGTTGCCCTTGCTCTTGGACATTTTCTCGACGCCGTCGGTGCCTTCCAGCAGCGGCATCGTCAGGATGCATTGCGGCGCTTGCCCCGATTCCTGTTGCAGCGCGCGGCCCACCAGCAGGTTGAACTTCTGGTCGGTGCCGCCGAGTTCGAGGTCGCTCTTGAGTGCCACCGAGTCGTAGCCCTGCATCAGTGGGTACAGCAATTCGTGCACCGAGATCGGCGTGCCGGCCTTGAAACGCTTGGTGAAGTCGTCGCGTTCCAGCATTCGTGCCACGGTGTACTTGGCGGCCAGCTCGATCATGCCGCGCGCCCCCAGCGGATCGCTCCACTCGCTGTTAT
>JBDSMV010000221.1:0-12389 GCA_039915715.1 Rubrivivax sp.
GCACAGGCCCTGCAGCGTCGCCGCTGGCCGGCAGACGGCTGCTGGTGGTAGACGACTCGGCCGATTCAGCAGAGTCGTTCGGGCTGCTTCTGGAGCTGACCGGTGCCAAGGTTCGCACCGCTGCCAGTGGCGCATTGGCCCTGCAGGCCTTGGACGACGAGCCCTGCGATGTCCTGATTTCCGATGTCAGCATGCCGGGCATGAGCGGGCTGCAGCTGATCCAGACCCTGCGCCAGCGCGCTGGCGGAGGGGACCTGGTCGCATTGGCATGCAGTGGATACAGCCGGGCGCAGGACGAAGCCGACGCGATCGAAGCCGGATTCGACGCCTTGATCCCGAAGCCGGCGTCGCTGGACCACGTAGAGCAGGTGGTGCTGGGGCTGTTTCAGCGGCGATCTGCCAAATGATCCAATGCGGGGATCAGTCGGATCCGACCGACGCCCTTCCGGAGTCAGCTTCGCCGTCGCCATCGGGCTTTGGCGCCTCCCCGTCGGCAACCGCCTCAAAACCAGGCATGAAGCGGTCGAGTGTCACCGTGCCCTGCGCCGCCAGTTCGGCTTCCAGCGGCAGCATGTCTTCAGCAATGCGGTCGATCAGCGCGCGGTTCAACGGGCGAGCGGCGTAGGCCGCTTCCAGTTGGATTCGCAATTGCCGGTACAGACAGTGCAGATCTTCTGCGAGCATGAAAAATGGCCTCTCGTTAGAACGGGGAAACATGCCACTGACCGCCCCGTCCCCACCGCGGGCGGCGGTGAGGTAAAGCTGATCGGGGCTGACGGCTCAGGGCAAGCCGTATGCCTGAATCCCTTGTTCAGATGCTGCCTCTTGTTGACCCCGGTCACCGCGTGAGCGCTGACCGACGCCGGATGCGGTCCTACACACACAGCGGCCGCCGTCTGTATCAGGCGTGCCTGCCGACGGCCCAACATCGGCGCATTGAATCAACCGACTGCTGGAGGCAAGACATGGGAAAGTATCTGATCGCATGGCTGCTGGGCGTGCCCGCTCTTGTGTTGGTGATCGTCTACATGCTCTTCTGACCCGGTCGGGGGCATCGGTACATCCAGCCCCGGAAGCTTGGCGAGGAGCCCTGGTGCAGTCACAGCGGTGCTTGCGGGCAGGGTAGAAGGGGCAGCGGCACCGCCGGTAGTCGGATTCGATCCGCCGCATCGCGCATGAAGCCATCTATCACCGCGGCCTGTTGTCGTGCATTGCGGCCAATGGCCGCAACTCCATCCGCAAGCTCGGCAGCGGGCGTGGACCCCTCTTTCTGGGCAAGCACCGAAGCCCAGGCCAGAACCGCTGCCAGTGGCGTGCGCAGATCGTGCGCAAACCGGCTCAGTTGCTCGTGATACGACACTGCATCCATGCTCTGCTGCGCGCAGGTGGCGCGCAGGGCGTCCAACTCGGTCTGCTGGCGATGCAGCTTGGCCCATAGGGCCGGCAGGCCAGTGCTTGGGGAAGCGCAAGCGCCGAGGGACAGGCCATCGGCAGACGGACGCATGCCGGGTTCGGGGGATTGGAGCGTCATGGGCGCGGACTCGGCAATTGGCGCGCCGCTCGCAGCGACACCGCAGGCACCCCCCCGAAACAGGCGCCCCCGCGTGCAGCTTGTCACACGGGAAGGCAGCTGGCGCGCTAGGCTTCGGGAGACTGAAGCGGCAGGCGAGCGGGTCGACATTGTGCGAATCGCTTTGCCATCGCCAACCGCCCGCGACCGACGGGTTTGAAACGAGGACTCACCGATGACCGATTCCACACTTGCAGTTCAGCTCCGATCCTTTCTCTCGGCTCGCCACCAAGCGGCCGCGCTGATTGCGACTGCAGCTTTGGCGGCGCCCTTTGCATCGACCGCACAGATGCTCGACACGAGGCTGATCGCCAGTGGCCTCAACCAGCCGTTGTTCGCCACCGCACCGCTCGCCGACGGTCGCATTTTCGTGGTCGAGAAGGGCGGCAACATCAGGGTCACGCAAGGGGGCATCACCAGCAACTTCATCAACATCCCCGTTGCGACCAGTGGTGAGCGCGGGCTGCTGGGTCTGGCCTTCGACCCAGGGTACGGCGACGCTACTTCAGCGGGTTACCGGCGCTTCTTCGTCAACTACACCGATCCGACCAGCCTGAATACCGTCATCGCCAGCTACCGCACCAGCATCGGCAACGCGTCGGTGGCCGACCCGGCGAGCCGGATCGAGGTCCTGCGCGTGGACCAACCTGCGGGGCGTGACAACCACAAAGGGGGCTGGATCGGCTTCAAGCCGGGCAACGCCAACAACCTGTATGTGGCCACCGGCGATGGCGGCAGCGGCAACGACCCTGACAACAATGCGCAGAACACCAACGTGCTGCTGGGCAAGATGCTGCGGGTGGACATCAACCGTGACGACTTTGCCGCCGACCCGAACCGCAATTACGCCATCCCCGTGGACAACCCGTTCGTCGGCAATGCGGCATACCGCCAGGAGATCTACGCCTACGGCCTTCGCAATCCGTTCCGCAACAGCTTCGACCGCCAGAACGGCAACTTGTGGATTGCCGACGTGGGGCAGAACGCGCGAGAAGAGATCGACTTCATCTCGGCCGCCAGTGGGGGCGGGCAGAACTTCGGGTGGCGCATCCGTGAAGGCAACATCGCCACGCCGGGCATCAGCGACGCGCCGGTGGCCGGCCTGATCAATCCGCTGCTGGACTACGACCGCAGCTTCGGCGCGTCCATCACCGGGGGGTATGTGGTGCGCGAAGTGGGGTCGCCCCTGTTCGGTCGATACGTGTTCGGCGACTTCGTCAGCGGACGGGTCTTTTCCATCGCAGCCGATGGCAGCACGCAGACGATCGGCGGTTCCACCGAACTGACGGCCATGCTCAATGCCGGCATGGCAGGCACTTTCGGCAACATCTCGTCGTTCGGAGAGGGTGCCAACGGTGAGCTCTACATCGTCGACTTCGGGGGCCGCCTGATTCAGGTTGTGCCTGAGCCGGGCACCTTCATGCTGATGCTGGCTGGCGCGACGGTGATGCTGTCGGTGGCCACCCGGCGCCGCCGCAAGCCGGAGCCGCAGCAGCAGCACTGAAAGCGGGTCAAGTGTCGAGGTGGTAGATTTCTGCCGCGCGGCGCTCTTCGCTGGCATGCCCGGCAAGAGCGCTGTCCCACTGCGGAGCCTCTGCCGAGTGTTGCGGTTCGATGCCGCGGCACATCAACTGCACCTCGGGCGCACTGGCATCGAATTCGGCCACCAGACTGCGGTCGGCCGCAAGCACCTTGGCAAGCCGCCGCGCCTCACTGGCCGAGTCGATCAGGATCAGATAGCGCGCGGGGGCGGCTCCCTGTCCGCCATCACCGCGGCGCGAATCGCCAGGGGCTTCGAGACCAAAGGTCTGGGACATCACATTTCCTTCGTGCGCCGACATCAGCCGGTCGGATCAATGGTCGCGTTGACACACGGCGGCCGTCAGTGACGCAGCGAAGAACCAATCATCAGCCGGCGGCAGCAAAGGGCGCAGCGGTCGCGCTCGCTGGCGCTGCCAGCGACTGTGACAACGGCGCGTCGATGCGTCCCGATGGTCGCTCGTACGTTCCGATCAGGCAGCCACTGGCCAGTCCGCGCTCGGCAATGGCGTTGCGAACCGCATCACGGCCGGGGGTCTCCGGCAGCGGCTCGCCCGCTTCCAGTGCAAAAAGTTGGAACACAAAGCGGTGCACCCCATGCCCCGGCGGTGGGTCTGGTGGAAGCCATTGCGCCTGCAGGAGCGAATTGCGCCCCATGGTTGCCACCGGGTCGCACCCATCGGTTCCACTCATCGCGCCTTCGGCGAAAGCGCCGCTGACCTGAGCCCCGGACGCGATCGCATCGGCCATGTCGCCCGCGCCGCTGCCCACTTCTTCGGCGGCCGAACCCGGATCGGCCGGCGGATGCAACGACCTTCGCTCGATCGCAATGGCATGCACTAACGGATGCGGCGTCGGTGAGTCGGCGTCCTCCACGATCAGCACCAGTTCGGTGGCCAATTTCGGCACACCACTCCAGTGCAGCGGTGGCGACGATCCTTCGCCATCGGCGCTGTATTTCTCAGGAATCGGCGCGTGGTCTGCAAAGGCCAGGCTCTGGAGCGTGATGGCTGCCATGCCGCTGCGCAAGTCAATTGCATGAAACAGGGTCTGGTCGAGGCCGGCCCGGACACCTTCGAGCGCCTCGCCCAACGCATCAGGCAGTTGTTCAAGCATCGCCGCCAACTGTCAGAGTCCTCGCCTGCGAGCGGCGGGGCTGGTAAATGGCGGGTTCAGTGATGACGCCACCACCGTGCGGCCTGTGCCCGCCGACTGGCCGTCAAATGCGATGCCAGCCCGTTGCTGTGCCCGCAACGTCTCACCCCGTTGTAACTGGGAATTCAACAGCTGCACATACCAGGAGAGCATTGCCGCCATCAGCAGCAACGCGACTGCACACGCCGTACAAGCCGCCCAACGACCCAGTGACGAGTCCCGTTGCGGGAGGTACGCGCCAAGCAACATGCGCGGGCGCGACGGTGCCGCTGCCGTCCAGGACGGGGTGCTGGGCAACGGTGAGGGCATCTGCATGGGAGGGTCTCTACGGTGGGACGACGGAGCGACTGTGATCTTCGTCGGGGTTCGCAAAGGTCGGCCGGCTGGGTCAGCGGCTGTAGGACGCCGCCGCTGACCGATGCTGGACCCGGTCGCTACGCGGAGCGGACCACCCCCTTCAGCGTTTGGCATTGGCCGCAGCGCTGCCGATGCTTCCGACCGCAGATGCGGAGCCGGGTGGCGACGTGGGCCGCACGGCGCAGACATCCACCTTCGGATCATCCGTGCCCAGCTCGATGAAAGGCAGCAGCGCCGCAAGCGGGCCCACCACCGCACCGAGCACCGCTGCACCTGCAGCCTTTGCCGTCAGGCGCTTGACATCGATACCGATCGAAGGCGACTTCAGTTTGCCGGTGATGGTGACGGTGGAATTCAACGACAGCGGCGAAAAGTCCTTCGGCCGTGAAGCGGCCATCAACGCCAGTGACTCCTCCTGCAAATTGATGCGCCCCGCGGCGCGGATCGTGCTGTCGGCGTTGTCGATGACCAGCCGCTCGATCTTCACGGTGCCCTTGGTGACACTGAAATCGGCACGGGCACAGCGCATCGGCAACGCCTCGTCTCCGCTGACGAATACCCCGAGCGCCTGGGCCAGGTCGAGGCCCGCCGCTTCCGTCACCAGATGCGAGATGGTGCCCTTATCCATCTGCAGTTTCCCGCTGCCGTCGAGGTCGCCGACGATTTCTGCGGTGGAGTTTCCGGTTCCGCTCACATCCAGGTTTCCGTTCAGGCTGCCCGTCAGGTAGGCGTCGTTGGCCTTGGCACTCACCTCTGCCTTGGGCTTGTCACCCTTTTGCAGCCCCTTCACCCAGCGGGCGATGTCGACCTTGGTGAATTGCAACTTCAGAGCCCACCTGGCAGACGATCCGTCGCGGGCGTCGAGCATGCTGCTGCCATCGAACTGGCCGCCGCCGACCTCGGCACTGAGGTCGTGCAGTCGCAGCACGCCATCTTTCAGTGTCAGGTGCGACTTGAGCCCATGCAGCGGCGTGATGGCGTCGCTGCCCAGGTCCAGCTCGTCGATCGCGACCTGAACGTCGGCGTCCATGATGCGCAGCGACGGCAGGTCGAAGCGGCGGTCGGGAAGCACCCGGTCCGATGCGGCCGTGACCGGTGCTTCGGCATCGGTGCTGGGGGTGCCCACCGCCGGCCCCAGATCAGCCAATGCCAGCCGCTTGCCGCCGAGCCTGCCTGTCAGACGCGGCGGCGCCGACGTGGTGTCGTAGTTGAACTCGCCATTCAGGCTGCTGCTGCCGATGGTCGCTGTGTCGGCTTTCAATTGCCACACGCCGTTGTCGTGTGCCAGTTGTCCTTCGAGGTCGAAAGGCGGCGTGCGCGGCAAGGTAATGCCCAGTGGTTCACCCACCTGCGCCAACGACGGACCGCTGAATCTCAGGTGGCCGGACAACTGGCGCGCCCCCAGCACCGCCGCCGCCCGGCCTTCGAAGCCGATGCGCGCGGCGCCGGCGGTGCCGTTGACGCTGAAGTCGACTCCACCTTCGGCCAACGACTCGCCGTCCGCATCCGCCAGCAGCGGCAGCACTGCACCGCTGGTCAGCTTCAGGTCCAGCGGCAGCTTCTGCAAACGGCCCTGCACCCGGGCGCGGTAGCCACCGGCCGCGCTGCCGGTTTCGCCGCCGTCGATCTCGACCTTGAGGTCGGTGTCGGTGATCTGGTCGGTCAGCATCAGGATCCCCTGGCCCACCTGCAACGAACCGACGCGTGGCAAGGTTTCAGCCAGCGGCCTGGTGGTCTTCTCGGCCACCGCCTTCGGGTCCGGTTCAGGACCGATCTGCCAGGTCGCCCGGCCGTCGGCGTCGCGGAGCAAGCGGCCGTCGAGCGTGGTCGCATGCAGCCGCTGCAGCCGCAGCACCGCACCTCCGCGCCAGCGCCAGATGTCGAGCCAGCTCCAGCGCAGGTCGACCCCGGTGGCATCCAGCAGATGTGGTGCATCGGAGCCCTGCACGCCCGGAGCGGACGCAACGTTGAGGTGCCCGACCTGCAGCATCGGGCGCCAGATGAAGCGGGTGTGGAAGTCCCCTTCCAGCTTTACGGGCACCTTGGCGGCAGATGTCAATGCCGACTGCAGGGGACTGCGCAGGAAGGGCCAACCGCTGATCTCGCCCGCCGCCAGCAACAGGACGATGGCGCCCGCGATGCCCGCAGCGATGGCCAAGCCGCGACGGCTGCTCCTGCCCTTCATGGCCGTGCGGGGCCAGCGCCCGCTGCTGCCGGTTGATTTGGTGTCATGGCGTTCTCTTGCGGTGTTCGGGCCAGGGCCGCGTTGAAATGTGTGAGGATCGTCTGCGCGACGCAGGGACCGGCCGAAGTGTGCGTCGCGAAGGTGCGTCGAGTCGTCGGCGAGAGTCCGCGACGCGTGTAGTCAGCGTCCGAGTCGCAGCCGTCGCCGCGCCCGTCTCGATGCGCCTGTATCGAAGCCATTCCCTTGCCCAACCTCCTACAGCCCACGGTCTTGCCCACCGACATGCGCCGCGTGGTGGGCAACCGAAGCTAGGAATGCCTCGGGGGACCGCCCCGGCATCGATCGATCGGACCCCACCATGGCGCAACGCAACAAACCCGACCCCGGCACATCCGCACCGCAAGACCAGCCGCCAGGCAAGGCCGACGCGGCCGATCTGGCGCTGCCGCATGAGCGCGACACGGCCAGCGGGCATGTGGCCGTAGAGCCCGACCCTGCCATCACCCAAGCCAAGAAAGACCTCGATGCAGGTCAGGTCGACACCGATCTGTGGGGCACTGCCGGTCTCGACCACCAGCGCCGCGAGCAGCTGGTGCCGGATGCCAAGGGCGAGCAAACCAAGGGCCGCGAAGAGCGGCGGTCGGTGCCCCCTACCCCTGGTCCGCGCGACAAGCACTGACCGCGCCGAGACCCTGCGCAGCGCGACCCGCGCCGGGCCGCTCAGGCGTGGCGGCGTCGCCGGTCCACGGCCTCAAACTTCAGCATCTGGCGGTACTTGGTGACCGTGCGTCGCGCCACCTTGAGCCCCTGCATCACAAGCTGCCGGGTGATCTCGGCATCTGACAGGGGAGAACTGTTGTCCTCGGCTTCGATGATGTCCTGGATCAGTCCGCGGATGGCGGTGCCCGAACAGGCGCTGCCGTTGGCGCTGACCATGGCACGAGAGAAGAAGTATTTCAACTCGAACACGCCGCTCGGCGTCGACATGTACTTGTTGTTGGTGACCCGCGAGACGGTGCTCTCATGGACGCCGACCGCATCGGCGATTTCCTTCAGGCCCAACGGCTTCATCGCCATCGACCCGTAGTCCAGGAAGTTGCGCTGGCGCTGCACGATCGCCTCGGCCACCTGCAGGATGGTGGAGAAGCGCTGCCGAACATTGCGCAGCGTCCATCGCGCTTCCTGCAGGTGGGCGCCAAGTTCCACGCACTGCGGGTTGCGGTGGCGCGTGTAGAGCGACGCGTAGACCTGATTCAACTTGACGCGGGGCACGACCGCCGGATTCAGCTGCACCGTCCACTCGCCGCGCAGCTTGCGCACCATCACGTCGGGCACCACATAGGCCACGCGCGACGCGCTGAAGCGCCAGCCGGGCCGCGGGTCGAGGCGGCGGATGCGGTCGCACACAGCCTCGACCTCGGCCACCGATCGACCGAGCTTGCGGGCCAGCCCGAGCGAGTCGCGCGCCGCCAGCGCCGGCAGAAACTCGCCGACGATTCGCGCCGCCAGGGCCCGCATCTCGTCACACACGATGGCTGGCAATTGCAGCGTCAGGCACTCGGCCACCGTGCGCGCCGCCACGCCGGCCGGCTCCAGCGACTGGACGCAGAGCAGGGCGGCCTGCAACTCGGCTTCGGTCGTCAGTGGCGTCAGCTCAACGACCGGGACCAGCTCTGCCAACGGCGTGCGCAGGTAGCCATCGTCGTCCAGCGACTCGACGATGGCGCGCGCCAGCAGGGTCTCGCGGCCGTCGATCGGCAGCAGGTTGAGCTGGGCATGCAGGTGGGCATTCAGCGGAACGTCGGTCGCTGTTCGATCCAGCACCGAACCGGCCTCGCCTTCATCGCCCCCTCCCGCCCCCGAGCTGCCTTCGCCCACCCAGAGGTCACGGTCGCTGGCATCGTCGGCGGCCCGGTCAGCATCGGCTTCCGCCTCGTTGTCGGTGCCTTCGACGGAATCGCCAGCCCCTTCCATCAAGCGGTCGACCGCCAGTCGGGAGTCGACTTCGAAAGCGACGTCGAACGCATCGTCGGCCTCATCACCGGCGGCAGGCCCAAGGTCGCTTTGAGATTGCGCTTCGGCAACCTCGGCATCGCCGTCCAACTCCTCGCCGCCTTCCTCCGCTTCCAGGAACGGGTTGTTGGCCATCGAGTGGTGCAGCGTGGCGGCAAATTCCGCCGATGACATCTGCAGCAGGCGCACCGCGTGCTGCAGCCGCGGCGACAGCGCCTGGTTCTGGCGCTGGTCGACCACCAAATTCATCGAGCCCATTCAGCCGTTTCCTCTTCGTCCGGGGTGGTTCGCGGCTGCTTGTGCTGCCGCGACAAAGTCCAACACCTTCGCAAAATCTGTGCCGAATTGCGCCGGCGGATTGACAGCAGCATTGCCACGCCTCTGGACGCCAGCGATGCGCGCACGAATCCACTCACCCCACATGCCCTTGATCGGAATCCGGATTTACCGATCGGCGCTTTTCTTGCGGCAAGCCCGCCCTGCTCACTCACACCAGAATGAACCCCGCGATGAAGTCGATTCCCTCCCGCACCACCCCCCACCCAGACGCCGGCTGGCCTTGATCGCCATCGGCACTGCCGCTGCGGTGTGGCTTCTGGGTGCATCCGGCTGCGCCGTTTGGCGCATCGGCCGTTCGGCCGAACTGGCCAAGTACAGCGAAGCGTTTCAGAACCGGCCCGTTGCGCCGGTGCTGAGCCTGTTGGTGGTGGGTGACAGCACCGCAGTGGGCACCGGCGCCAGCAACGCACCACACAGCCTGGCCGGGCTGGCGGCAGCGGACTATCCGCGGCTACTGATCGACAACCGCGCCGCCGACGGCGCGAAGTTCGAGCAGGTCGTGCAGCAACTCGAAGGCGTCGAGCGTCGCTTCGACCTGGTGCTGGTGCAGGCCGGCGGCAACGACGTCATCCGCCTCACCGATGAAGCTGCGCTGTCGAGTCAGATCGACCGCACCGTGGCACTGGCTCGTCAGCGGGCCGACACCGTGATCCTGATGCCGAGCGGCAACGTCGGCTCGTCGCCGTTCTTCTTTGCCCCGATTTCGTGGCTCATGACCAAGCGGTCGCAAACCCTGCACCGGCTGATCCGCAATGCGGCAGCGGCGCCCGGGGTGATCTATGTCGACCTGTACAAGCCGCCCGAAGACGACCCGTTCGTGCGGCAACCCGGGATGTTTGCTGACGATGGTCTGCACCCCAGCGACAAGGGCTATCGACAGTGGTGGTCGGAACTGCTGCGACAAGCCGACCTGCGGCCTCGGCTGGCCGGTGCACGCTGAGCCACACTCGCCGTGCTGGCCGCGGCTGCACTGCAGAGGGTGATCCATCTCCTTGCGCGACTGGCGCTGGCAGGCCCCTTGCCTCTTGCGCGCGTCCGAGCTGAATTTTCGTGATGGCCAAGAACACCACCGCCATGAACGAAGCCAACATTCGCCTGAACCTCACACGCACCGCGGCTGCCGAACCCACGCCGCCCACCATGCAGCTGTCGATCCGCTCCCGCCTGTTGTTGCTGCTGCTGTCGGTGCTGCTGCCGGGCCTCCTGGGGGTGTCATGGCTGATCGCCAGCACCGTCGACACCGAACGCGACAAGAACACCCGCCTGCTGCGCGACGCCGCCCGGGCACTGGCAATCACGGTCGACGACGAACTGTCGCGCCGCGCCATGCTGGCGCGGGTCCTGGCGCTGTCGCACGGGCTGGACGAACCCAACGGTGTGGCGGCCGCTGACCTGGACGACTTCGACGCCCAGGTCCATGCCGCGCTGAGTCCGCAGCCTGCTGCCGGATGGGTCGAATTGTGGGGAGCGCACGGCGTGGTCTACGACAGCCGGCAAACCGCCGACCTCGGCACGCAGTTGCCGCCGCCCCGTGGGCCGCCGATGAACCTCAGTGACGTGGCGACGCTGCAGGCGATGGCTGGCGCAGCCACGACCCCGGCGGGGCCATCGGTTGCGATGGCCGCGCTGGTCGAGCCGGTGCGCTCGGCGGGACGCACGCTGCTCAACGTGGCCGTGATGTTGCCGGGCTCCGAGTTGCAGCGGCTGGTCGACTCGTTGCCTGTGGCCAGGGGCTGGACGGCCGCGGTGATGGACGACCAAGGGGCCGTGCTGGCGTTGCACCCGGCTGCCGACCCGGCTTCCACCATCCGCTTCGGCCGCCGGAATCTGACGGGCGAGCAAGCGGCGTTTGACGCCATGTCAGCCGATGGCACGGCCACCACCGGCTGGCTCCACCGCAGCCGCTTCGGCTGGTCGGCTGCAGTGGCCACGCCAAATGCAGGGCTGACCGGGGATTGGCCGGTGGCAGCCAGCCGCATCGCGCTGGCTTCGTTGGTGGTGCTGCTGCTGGCCGCAGTCGGATCGCTGTGGCTGGCGCGGCGGATCTCGCAGCCCCTGCAGGCGCTGACCGAAGCCGCGCGGCGCCTGCACCACGGCCTGCCGGTGCAGCCGCACCGCACCGGCATCATCGAATGCGACGAGGTCTACAGCGCGCTCGGCCGTGCCAGCCAGGCGATTCGCCACAGCCACGACGAACTGCAGCAGCAGGTCGGCGCGGCGGTGGCCAGCACGCGCCTGGCAGAGCAGGTGCGCGCCCACGGCCAGCGCGTGGAGGCACTGGGGCGGCTGACGGGCGGGGTCGCACACGACTTCAACAACTTGCTCGGCATCATCAGCAACAGCACCCATCTGATGCAGCGGCATGCCGCCGCTGCTGAGCTGCAGATGCCGCTGCGTGCGACGCAGCAGGCGGTGGAAAGCGGCAGCCGGCTGACGCAGCATCTGCTGCGTTTTGCGGGGCGCAGGCCCACGCGGCCCCAGCGGGTGCATCTGGCGCACTGGCTGCCTGAGGTGCGCGACCTGATCGCCAGTGTGCTCGGGTCCCGCATCAAGGTTCATGCGCGGATCGACGGCGACACCCCACCCGTCACCGTCGACCCCGGCGAGCTGGAACTGGCGCTGCTGAACCTGGCGCTGAATGCCCGCGATGCCATGCCAGTCGGGGGCGAGCTGCGCCTGCTGGCGCGTCCGGCGGACGCTGCCGATCGCGACGGCCGGCTCGGACCCGCGCTCGACGGCGAAGTGCTGATCACGATCGCCGACGATGGCAGCGGCATCGAAGAAGACCAGCTCGAGCGGCTCTTCGAGCCCTTCTACACCACCAAGCCGGTGGGCAAGGGCAGCGGGCTGGGACTGAGCCAGGTGCTGGGGTTCTGCAAACAGGCCGGCGGCACCGCGTGGGCCGACAGCACCATGGGCATCGGTACCACGGTGTCGATGCTGCTGCCCGCGGCAGCGCCGGTGAACGGCGACGAATCTGCAGGCGCGGACTCGCAGGCCGCGCGCCAAGACCGTGCCACGCCATGTCTGGTGATGGCCGGCACCCGTGTCCTGCTGGTCGAGGACAACCCAGCGCTGGCCGACACCACCGAAGCGCTGCTGCGCTCGCATGGCGCGCAAGTGCGGCGCGCAGCCGACGCTGCCGGCGCCATGCGCCTGGTCGATTGCGAGCCCGGCTTCGACGTGGTGCTGTCCGATGTGGTGATGCCCGGTGGCATCGATGGGCTGGGC
>JBDSMV010000178.1:0-8464 GCA_039915715.1 Rubrivivax sp.
GGGTCCCGACGAAACCCACAAGGAAGCGGAAGCCTTCGCGCGCCAAGTGGCCGCGCGTCTGACCGAACGGCTGCAGCAACACCGCTTTCACCAACTGAAGATCGCCGCCGCCCCGCGTTTCCTGGGTCTGCTTCGCAAGGCGTTTTCGCAGCAGGTGGCGGCCACCGTGACGCAGGAGATGGACAAGGACCTGATCCACGACAGTGCAGCGCAGTTGACGAAACGCTTCGCACCGCCAGCGCCGAAGGAGACCTTCAAAATCTGACGCCAGGCCGGCGTCCGGCCCTCGCTCAAGCGCTTGCCGGTCAGGCTTTGAGGTAGTCGGCACGGCTGCCGAGCCAACGCGCCACTTGCTCGGCCGCGGCTTGCGGGTGCTCGCGCAGCAGACGGGGGGCCACGTGGCGCGCGTGCAAGAGCAGGGCGTTGTCGGTGGCCAGGTCAGCGAAGCGCAGCAGCGCGTCGCCGCTCTGGCGCGACCCCATGAACTCACCCGGCCCGCGGATTGCCAGGTCGCGGCGCGCGATCTCGAAGCCGTCGGCGGTTTCGCGCATGGCCTTCAGGCGTTCACGGGCGGTGGCCGACAGCGGCCCTGCATACAGCAGCACGCAGACGCTGGCCGCTGCCCCGCGGCCGACCCGGCCCCGCAACTGGTGCAACTGGGCGAGGCCGAAACGCTCGGCATGTTCGATCACCATCAGGCTCGCGTTTGGCACATCCACACCAACCTCGATCACGGTGGTGGCCACCAGCAATTGAAGCTGCCCGGCCGTAAAGCCGGCCATCACCGCGGCTTTCTCGGTCGCCGGCATGCGGCCGTGCAGCAGTGCCACCTGAACGTCGGGCAAGGCAGCTTGCAACTCGGCATGGGTGGCGGTGGCGTTCTGCAAGTCCAGGTGCTCGCTCTCCTCGACCAACGGGCACACCCAATAGACCTGCGAGCCGCGCTGCAACTCGTCGCGAACGCGGGCGATGACGGGCTGGCGACGGTTGTCGGCGAACAACTTGGTCAGCACCGTCGTGCGGCCGGGCGGCAACTCGTCGATGGTGCTGACGGCCAGGTCGGCGTAGTAGCTCATGGCCAGCGTGCGCGGGATCGGTGTTGCGCTCATCATCAGCAGGTGCGGGTCGAGGTCGTGCACATCGAGCTTGCGGCGCAGCGCCAGGCGTTGCGCCACGCCGAAGCGGTGCTGCTCGTCGACCACCGCCAGGCCCAGCCGGGAGAAGGCCACGTCGTCCTGGATCACCGCATGCGTGCCCACCACCAGCATCGCTTCACCGCTGGCCACCTGCGCCACCATCGCCGCACGCCCCTTTCCCTTCCTGCTTCCGGTGAGCCAGGCCACCGTGATGCCGAGTGGCTGCAACCAGCCCACCAGCTTGCGAAAGTGTTGGTCGGCCAGGATCTCGGTCGGCGCCATCAGCGCGCATTGCCAACCGGCGTCGATGGCGCTGCAGGCCGCCAATGCCGCGACCACGGTCTTGCCCGATCCGACATCGCCCTGCAGCAACCGGTGCATCGGCTGCGGCTGCGCGAGGTCGGCCGCAATCTCGGCCACCACGCGCTGCTGCGCGCCTGTCAGTGGGAACGGCAGCGCGGCCAGCAGTCGCTCGACCAGACCCCCGGCGCGGGGCTGCAGCGCCGGGGCCGACCGCATCGCTCGCGCAGACTGTGCTTGCAGCTGCGACAGCTGCTGCGCCAGCAACTCGTCGAACTTCAGTCGCTGCCAGGCGGGGTGGCTGTGGTCTTCCAGTACTGCCGGGTCGGTTTCGCGCGGCGGCTGGTGCAACAGCTGCACGGCTGCCTTCAAGGTCGGCATTGCAGCGCCGGACGGCAGCAGTTCGGTGGGCACGATCTCGGCCAGCGGAGCGCGCATCAAGGCCGATGCCACCACCTTGCGAAGGTAGGCCTGCGGCAGTTGTGACGACGCCGGGTAGACAGGCGTCAGCGTTTGCGGCAGCGGAGTGTCGTCGGTGACGGCGTGGAATTCCGGATGCAGCATCTCGCGCCCCAGAAAGCCGCCGCGCACCTCGCCGCGAAGCCGCAGTTGCTGGCCGGGCTTGAAGGTCTTGTGCTGGTGAGACGGGTAGAAGTTGAGCAACCGCACCGTCAGCTCACCGCTGGCGTCGGTGATACGCGCCACCAGCATGCGGCGCGAGCGCTGCTCGATGCGGCAATCACGAACCACGCCCTGCACCTGCGCGGTGTCGCCTTCGCGCAGGTCGGCGATCGGCAGCAGCTGCGTTTCGTCCACGTAGCGCATGGGCAGGTGCAGCACCAAGTCGATGTCCCGCCGCAGACCGAGCTTGTGCAGAGCCTTGGCAGGGGCGGACAGCGGCTTGTTCGACATGAAACAATTTTCACCGTTCGCAGTCCATTGAATCCGTACCGCTGCTTGCGCACTGCCGCTTCCCGCCGATGACCCCCCTTGCACTTACCGTTGCCGATTTCGATTACAGCCTGCCGCCCGAACTGATCGCGCAGCACCCGACGCCAGAGCGCAGCGCATCGCGCCTGCTGGATGGCCGCGGTGCGCTGCCGGTGGACCGCGTCTTTGCCGATCTGCCCGGCCTGCTGCAACCCGGCGACCTGCTGTTGGTCAACGACACCCGGGTCATTCATGCCCGTTTGCTGGGCGAGAAGCCCACCGGCGGCGCGGTCGAAGCGCTGGTCGAACGGGTGCTGCCGGGGCATGAGGTGCTGGCCCACCTGCGCGCCAGCAAGTCGCCGCGGGCCGGCAGCATGGTGCGCTTCGCGGATGCCTTCGATGCCACGGTGCTCGGCCGCGCCGGGCCCGACGACGCGCTGTTCCATCTGCGTTTCCCCGACGATCCGTTCGTGCTGCTGCAGCGCCATGGCCAGGTGCCGCTGCCGCCCTACATCACGGGCAGCAACCCGGCCGAAGACGAAACGCGTTACCAGACCGTGTTCGCGGACAAACCCGGTGCGGTGGCAGCGCCGACCGCATCGCTGCACTTCGACGATGCGGTGCTGGCGGCGCTGGCCGCGCGTGGCGTGCAGCGCGCCACCGTCACGTTGCATGTGGGCGCCGGCACCTTTCAGCCGGTTCGCGGCGAGCGCTTGTCAGAGCATCGGATGCACAGTGAGTGGATCGACATCGGCGCCGACGCGGTGGCGGCGATCGCAGCCACGCGCGCGGCCGGGGGTCGCATCGTGGCTGCCGGCACCACCACGCTGCGGGCGCTGGAGTCGGCCGCGCGTCAGCCCGGCCACGGCAGCAGCTTGCAACCGATGCAGGGCGACACCGAGATCTTCATCACGCCGGGTTTCGAGTTCCGCGTGGTCGACACCCTCATCACCAATTTCCATCTGCCGCGCAGCACGCTCCTGATGCTGGTCAGCGCGTTCTCGGGCTTTGAGCCGATGCGTGCCTTGTATCGGCATGCGATCGAGTCGCGTTACCGCTTCTTCAGTTATGGCGATGCGATGCTGCTCGATCGGCGCGGCTGAATCGAGAACCGCAGTCACGCCACCGACAATCGCCCCATGCTGCATTTCGAACTGCTGAAGACCGACGGCCTGGCGCGCCGCGGCCGCTTGACGCTGACCCATGGCGTGGTCGAAACGCCGGTGTTCATGCCGGTCGGCACCGTGGGCACCGTCAAGGGCGTGATGCCGAGGTCGCTGGAAGAAATGGGTGCGCAGATCATCCTCGGCAACACGTTTCATCTGTGGATGCGGCCGGGGGTGGATGTGGTGCAAGGCTTCGGCGGCTTGCACTCTTTCGAGCGCTGGAGCCGGCCGATCCTGACCGACAGCGGCGGCTTTCAGGTCTGGAGCCTGTCGGGTGCCGACGGCAAGGCCCGCAAGATCACCGAAGAAGGCGTGCACTTCGCGTCACCGGTCAATGGCGACAAGCTGTTTCTGACCCCCGAAGTCAGCATGCAGATCCAGACGGTGCTGAATTCCGACATCGTGATGCAGTTCGACGAGTGCACGCCGTATCACATCGCCGGCCGGCTGACCACCCAAGACGAAGCGCGGCAGTCGATGGCGTTGTCGCTGCGCTGGGCCGCGCGCAGCCAGACTGAGTTCCAGCGGCTGGCCAACCCGAACGCGCTGTTCGGCATCGTGCAAGGCGGCATGTTCGAGTCGCTGCGGGCCGAATCGGCGGCTGCGCTGGCTGAACTCGACCTGCCCGGCTATGTCATCGGCGGTGTGAGTGTCGGAGAACCGAAGGAGCAGATGCTGCAGATCATGGCCCACACGTCGCAGCGCCTGCCACCGAACAAGCCGCGCTATCTGATGGGGGTCGGCACGCCTGAAGATCTGGTCGAGGGCGTGTCGAAGGGCGTCGACATGTTCGACTGCGTGATGCCCACCCGCAATGCCCGCAACGGCCATCTGTTCACGCGCTTCGGCGACCTGAAGCTGCGCAACGCGCGCTTCAAGACCGACCCGGCGCCGATCGACGACACCTGTTCGTGCCAGGCCTGTGCCGGTGGCTTCAGCCGTGCCTACCTGCACCACCTGGAACGCTGCGGCGAGATGCTGGCGCCCATGCTCGCCAGCATCCACAACCTGCACTACTACCTGAACCTGATGCGCGAATTGCGGCTGTCGCTGGATGAAGACCGCTTCGCTGCCTGGCGACTGCAGTTCGCGGCCGACCGTGCCCGCGGCATTTGAGCGGTCGGCGGCAAGCGCATCCGGCTAGAACGTCACCCGCAACCCCACGCTCAATGCCCGCCCTGGCAGCGGTGCCAGCGGGCGCAGCGTTTCGGTGGTGCTGCTGCTGAACGCCAGTGTGTTGCCGATGTTCTGCAGCTTGGCGAACAGCAGCGCGTCTTCGCGTCCCAGACTGAATTGGTAGCCCGCCGACAGGTTGACGAGGGTGCTGCCGGCGGTCGGCACGTCGGTGGCGGGTACCCGGTTCTGTGCTTGCGCGCGTTGCAACTCGACCCGCGCGGTGAAGGCCTGCTGCTGCAGCTTCACACCCAGGGTGATGCGCCTTGGCGACAAACGCGGCAACGGTTGGCCGCTGCTGCGGTCGGTGCCGGTGACGCTGTCGAAGCGGGCGTCCAAGTCGACATTGCGCGGTCCTGAGAGCACCCGCCAGCTGCCTTCGGCTTCGAAGCCGTACAGGCGGGCCGGCACGCCGCGGAAGGCGAAGACGGGGTAGCTGCTTTCGCCGTCGACGATTTCCGGCTCACCGGTGGCGCTGAGCAGGATGTAGTTCGAGAAGCGACTGTCGTAGGCGCCGACCTTGAAGTGGTTGGGTCCGTTGTGCCAGGCGATCGACGCATCGATGTTGCGGCCGCGTTCAAGCTGCTGCTGCGGGTCGCCACGTTCGTAGGTGGCGGTGGCGGCGTGCAGGCCGTTGGCATAGAGCTCCGGGCTCGTCGGTGCACGTTCGGTGTACGAAAAGCTGGACGCCAAGCGCCACACCGGGCTCAAGTCGTAGACGCCGTCGACCGAGCCGCTGCGGGGGCCGAAACTGCGCCCGCTGGCCGCGCCGAAGCGGGGCGTTTCTGCATCGCCATCGCCATCGGATGTGACCTTGACCTGCTCACCCCGAACGCCGGCGCCGATGTGCCCGTTTTTGCCGAACGACCAGCGTTCCAGCCAGAACAGCGCCGACTGCGTGGTGTGCGTGGTGGGCACGAAGGCCTCTTCGCCCAGGGCCGAGAAGCGCGACCGTTCACCCTGCACACCCACCGTGCCTTCGAGTTGTCCGACTGCGCCCAGCGGCAGTGGCCGGTGCACGGCTTCGAGCCGGAAGTCGGCACCCCGGTTGGCGAAGGTGGTGCCCACGGCGCCATCGCCTCCGATCTCCTTGTGCTGGTAGTCGGTGCCCGAAGCCTGGCCGCGCACTGCGGTGATGAAGCCATCAGGGAGGCGCCATTCGCCGGCCAGCGCCACGCGGTTGCGGCGCAACCGGATGGTGACGTCTTCTTCGGCCACGGTGCCATAGTCGTTGCGGTAGGTGTCGATGCTGGCGCCGAGGTAGCCGTGTTCCCACACGGTCGATGCCCCGACCGCACCGCCGTCGGCCTGGCTCGCGGAATTGACGATGCGGCGGCGGCGTTCGCTGCCACCGTTTTCGGTGGGGCGGTCGAAGTCGGGCGCACGCAGATCGGAGGTGTGGCGGCGGAACGCGTCGGCATGGATCACAACGCCCGACCCCGCAGTTGCACCGGCTTCGACCAAGCCCGACAGCGCGCGTTCATCGGCCGCACCACCGAGCCGCGCCTCGACCGCGCCGCTGATCGAGGCGGCGCCGCCGAGTGCGGCCTTCGGAATGCGGTTGTCGATCGCATTGACCGCACCGCCGACCGCGCTGCCCCCATACAGCAGTGCCGCCGGGCCGCGCAGCACTTCCAGCCGTTCGATCACCAACGGGTCGATCGGCACGGCGTGGTCGAAGCTCAGCGCCGACGCATCGAACGACGCGCCGGCGTTGCTCAGGATGCGGACGCGGTCGCCGTCCTGGCCGCGGATCGTGGGCCGGCTGGCGTTGGGTCCGAAATAGGTCGCTGAGACGCCCGGCAGCGTGTCCAGTGTCTCGCCGAGCGTGCTGCCGCGCCGCAGCACCAGGTCCTGCCCGGTGAGCACGCTGGTCGGGGTGGCGATGGTGTCGCTGCCGAGCGGATTGCCGGTGATGAGCACTTGCTGGACGGGTGCCGAGGCTTGTTGGGCGTGCGCAGCGGCAGGGGTGAAAGAAGCGGCCATCAAGGCGGCCACCGAGGTCAGTTCGTGAAGGGGGAAATGGCGTTTCATGAGCGTGGGGGTCCTGTTCGACCGACCAGCGCAAAGCCGGCAGGCCGAAGTCGTCGAAAAGGGGTCGCGCCAACGGCCAGATCGGCCGTTCCGGAGGTGCCGGGTCGGAGCGCGGGGTGGTTGTCCAAGAGCGCCCATGGCGCGCAGCGGGGCGCGCGCGAGGCGCATTCAGCGGCAGCAGCAGGCGCTTGCGCAGATGCGCAGCGCCGGTGATGACTACAGGTGCTGGATCAACCCCGCGGCGGGGCGCGGGCTTCGTAGCTGCGCGGGGTGCGCAGCGCAACCGCAACCGACAACGGCTCGGCCGCCGGTCGCTGGCGCAGGTCGAGGGTTGCCAGCGTCGGCAGCGCCATGCAGGGCGCCTGGCCGAGCAGCAGGGCCTCGAAGACCTGGCATTGCGGCGCGCCGGCCGGGTGTCCCCAATGCGACAACCGTGATGACGCTGCGCTGGTCTGGAAGTCAGCCGAAGCCGAAGTCGAAGCCGAAGTCGAAGTCGAAGTTTCACCCGATCCGGCAAGCCATTCGACCGCCTGCGGCACCAGCGACCCCGGGGCATGCGCGATGGCATGGACCAGCGAGGTGCCCTGCGCAAGCAGCAACGCCAGCAACACGACGCTGATCAGGCGTCGCAACAGCGGGTGGTGGCGCAGGGTGTGCATCGAAGCGGAGGTGTGCGACCCGGTCAACGATCGAACATCGTCGTGGTCGGCGCGCAGGATACGCGCACGCCCCGATCAGGGTCGTCCATCACCAGAACTGCCAGGCGCCGGTGGCCACCACATACACGCCCAGCATCGCGTTGGTGATCGCGTGCGCGATCACGGCTGTCCACAGCTTGCCGGTGCGCACATACAGCAACGCATAGGCCAGACCGGCAATCGCCGCTGCCAGCCACAGCGTGTGCGCCAGCACGAAGACGAAGGTCGACAGGACGATGGCGCGCAGACCCACCTGCATCGGCCGCACCGACTCGAACACCGGCTGCTGCAACCAGCGCATCAGGAACGAGCGCCAGAACAGCTCTTCCATCACCGGCACCAGCAGCGCGGCGCCGGCGATGCGCATCGCCACCAGCGGCCAGTCGATGGCGCCCGTGGCATCGGTGGGCACGAAGACCGCAGCATCGCCGACGCTCAGCGTCATCCACGGCGCGTCGAGGTTGATCCACAACGCGAACACGGCGGCGCCCACGGCCATTGCCAGCCCGGTTTCGCGCAGCGTCGGCACGGTCTGCGTCGACAGTTCGCCGTAGTCCCGCCACCACCAGATGAGCAGCACCGCCGGCACCAGCGTCTGCAGCGCGTAGAGCCAGCGCAGGTCGAAGCCCCAGCTGCCATCGGCCGGTGCCAAGCCCCGCAACGCCAGCACGGCCATGAAGACCACGAAGGGTGCGACGCGAACGACGACGGGGCGGCGGAAACTGGGATTCATGCGGGATGGTTTGCGGCGACGGACAACCAAGCGACGAAGAGAAGGTTCAGGACGAGTGTGACCGGTCGAGCGCACTCTTCGCGCCGTCGAACTGCGCCAGCGTCTGCGCCAGCCACGGCAGCAGCGGTTGCAGATCGGCATGCAGCGTGTGCGGCGGGTTGGCGATGAACATGCTGCTGCCCAGCATGCCGAGGCTGCGGCCATGGTCGATGCGCGGGGGTGCGACCGTCAGCCGCGCATGCAGCCAGCCCTTTTTCTCGCCGGCATCGGCGGCGGCCTTCAGACGCTGTGGCA
>JBDSMV010000246.1:0-4192 GCA_039915715.1 Rubrivivax sp.
GAGTCGGAAGCGACCCGGCAGTCAAGTTCTTCCGCGAAGTGGTGTTCGCAACCGCGCGCGGTGCCATGAAGCGTCGACCGGGCAAGCGTGCCTGAGTCAGCGGATTGCCTGGCCCTCGGCCTCGAGCAGCGCCGTCACGAGCCGCCGCGAACGCGCGGTGCCAGCGTCGTTTGCGATCATCACCAGCGGTTCGGGCTTGCGGTCGAGCGAGATCTGCTGCGCCTCGATGATGAACTTGTCCTCGGCGAACGTGGTCGCGAGGTTCTTCAACATCTGCACAGCGTCGACCGGGTTGTCCCGCTTTTGCGTGCGCGCGCCGGACCAGAAGTAGTGCGTCGTGCTTTCGGTTTCGGGCGTCTGAACGTTCAGCCCCATGAAGGCGAAGCCGCCGCTGCGATTGCCTTCGCGCGCCCCGGTGCCGGTATCGACGGCTCCAGTGTGGACGCGCACCGTAACCGGGGGGAAAAACTCGATCTCCATCCAGCGGTCGACGCGCTCGGTGGCAAACGTATGGAAGGCGGTGTAGCTCGGCGGCGGCACCGAGTCCGGCATGAAGCGCGACACCTTGATGCCCCGTTCGGTCGCCTCGACTTTCATCTCGGCTTCCGAATGCGCTTGCGGCGTGCCACCGATGGTCTTCGTGTGCACATAGCCGACATGGGTCAGGTCCATCAGATTGTCGGTAATGAGCTGATAATTCGCCCGCACCAGATAGCGATCCTTGACCCAGCCCCAAGCCGGGTCGCCGTGCCACGGATGAGACGGAACCAGTGCTTGGTCTGCGCTCGCGGCGTCGCCCATCCAGATCCAGACCAAGTGGTCTTGTTCAATCACTTCGTAATGTTTGACGCGCGCTTTCGGCGGCACCCGCTCCTGGCCCGGCACCTTCACACACGTGCCGCACGCGTCGAACACCAGGCCGTGATAGCCACACTGAACGCGGTCGCCTTGCACGCTGCCCAACGAGAGCGGCAAACCGCGATGGCAGCAGCGGTCCTCGAGCGCGGCAAGCCGTCCTGATTCGCCGCGGTACAGCAGCACCGCATCCCCGAGAAGCGTGCGTCCGAGCAACTTGCCGGGTTCAATCTCGTCGGACCAAGCGGCGACGTACCAACTGTTGCGAACGAACATTTCGGACCTCACTTCATTTGCTCCAAAGCGCTGATCCACTGCTGACCCCAGCCTGGATCGATATTTGGCGGCCGCAGCTTAGGTCGACGCAGCCGCTTCGGGAAGGCCACTTCGTTGATAGAGGGCATGAGGGACTTCGATAGGCACGATCTGCAACTGGGCGACTTGAAGGCGGTATCCGACCGCTGATCCCGACAATGCGCAGATGGACCCGCACCCCACCCACCCCCTGACCCGCGTCGTCAACGCCGCCGGCACCTACACCCCGCTCGGCGTTTCACGTTCATCGCCGCACGTGGCAGCCGCAGTGGCGGCCGCTCTGCAAAACTTCTACGACATCGACGAACTGCAGCGGCTGCTCAACGACACCGTGACCGCCGACTGCGCAGCCGAAGCAGCGACCGTCGTGCACTGCGCCGCCGCCGGCATCACGTTGTGTGTGGCCGCAGCGATGACCGGTGCGGACGCAGACAAGGCCGCCGCGCTGCCCGACACCACGGGTTTGCGCAACCGCATCGTGATTCCCGCCGGACATGCAGTCGACTACGGGCATCCGATCGTCACCGACATCCGCCTTGCCGGTGCGGTGCCGGTGCTGGCGGGCGATGCACGAGGTTGCAGCATTCGGCAACTGCAGGATGCGCTCGATGCCGACCGCACAGCCGCCTTGCTGCTGGTGTCGTCGCGCCTGGTGCAGGGCGCGGCGCTGGACCTGGGCGCTGCGGTTGCAGTGGCCCGATCGCACAACCTGCCGACGATCATCGACGGCGCAGCGCAGGATCTGCGCATCGACTTTTTGCTGGCGACCGGGGCCGACGTGGTGGTGCTCAGTGCCCACAAGTACCTGGCCGCGCCGACGGCGGGGTTGCTCATCGGCAAGCGCAGCTTCATCGACGCCGTCCGCGCCCAGAGCCGCGGCATCGGCCGTGCCTTCAAGCCCAGCAAGGAAGCGTTGCTCGGCGTGGTGGCGGCATGGCAGGAACGGCGCGGCATCGATATCGCGGTCTGGCGACAGGCGCGGCAGCACAAGGTCGATGCGATGGTGGATGCGCTGGCGGCGGTGCCCGGCTTGCGGGCGAGCGCCGAAGCCGACCCTGCCGGTGGCCCGTTCTCGCGCGTGGTGCTGAACCTGGCCGCTGGGCAGGCAGCGGCCACAGCGCTGGTCGCTGCGTTGCGCTCAGGAACGCCGTCGGTGCGGGTGATGGAGCACCGGCTGCGCCAGGGCGAGCTGCTGCTGGAACTGGTGCCGCTGGACGCCACCGAATGCCGTTTGATTGCCGAACGCGTGCGCAAAGCCAGTGCCTCGGGCGCCGGATCGACCCCGTTTTGAGTGGCTTGGCGGTTTCGCCATCGTAGACGCCGGTGTGCCGTTCTACGGCGCGCAGCCGAAGGCAGACGATGTGGCGCGCATCAAGGCGCCGCTCTTGATCCAGTACGCCGGCGACGACGACCGCATCAACGCCGGCTGGCCCGCGTTCGAAGCCGCGTTGAAAGGAGCCAAGGTGCCGTACGACGCCCACATCTACCCGGGCTTGCAGCACGGCTTTAACAACGACACCACGCCGCGGTTCGACGAGAAAGCAGCGGCACTGGCCTGGCAACGCACGATGGCGTTCTTCGAGCAGCACCTGAAGGGCTGACGGCAGCTTGCACGACGGCGGCTCACGTGACGGAGGCGGGCAGCGTCAGCGGTTTAGCATCCGGCCGCGTGTGCCGACCACGGCGCACGCGCTGCCCATTCGATCTCCGAGGACCGCCTGATGACCGCACCCCAACTGCAGCACCGTTCCACCGCTCCGCTCTCCCGCCGCGCCTTCGGCTTGTCGGCCCTGGCGCTGGCAGCCTGGACCTTGACCGCGGCCCCGCTGCAGGCCGCCACGCCGAAGGACACCCTGGTGCTGGCGATGGCCTTCGACGACATCATCAGTCTCGATCCGGCCGAAGCCTTCGAGATTTCGGCCGGCGAATTGATGGGCAATGGCTATGACCGGCTGTTGCGCTTCGATGTCAACGACCCCAGCAAGCTGGTGCCCGATGTGGCGCAGAAGTGGTCGGTGTCGGACGACGGCAAGACCTTCACCTTCGAATTGAAGCCGGGGCTGAAGTTCGCATCGGGCAACCCGCTGACCGCTGAAGACGTGGTGTGGTCGTTGCAGCGCTCGGTGCTCTTGGACAAGACCCCGGCCTTCATCCTGACGCAGTTCGGCCTCACCAAAGAGAACGTCAAGGACAAGGTGCGGCAGACCGGCCCGCTGACGGTGGTGCTGGAAACCGGCAAGGCCTTTGCGCCGACCCTGGTCTACAACTGCCTGACCGCCAACGTGGCGGCCATCGTCGACAGGAAATTGTTGCTGTCGAAGGAAGCCGGCGGCGACATGGGCCATGCCTGGTTGAAGACCAACTATGCCGGTTCGGGCCCATTGAAGATTCGCGACTGGAAGGCCAACGAGATCATCGCGCTGGAGCGCAACGACAACGCGGCCACCAAGAGCATGGTGGCGCGCGTGATCTACCGCCACATCAAGGAGTCGGCCACCCAGCGACTGCTGCTGGAGAAGGGCGACATCGACATCGCGCGCAACCTGACGCCGCAGGACCTGGACGCGATGGCTGCCGGCAAGGGCGTCAAGACGACGAGCACGCCAAAGGGCACGGTCTACTACTTCAGTCTTAACCAGAAGCATCCGATCCTGTCGAAGCCCGAAGTGCGGGAAGCGTTCAAGTGGCTGGTGGATTACGACGCCATCGGCAAGACGCTGATCAAGGACATCGGCGTGGTGCACCAGAACTTTTTGCCGATCGGCTTGCTGGGTGCTTCCAAAGTCAATCCGTACAAGCTCGATGTCGCCAAGGCCAAGGCGCTGCTGGCCAAGGCCGGGGTCCCCAACGGCTTCAAGATCACGATCGACATGCGCACCGTGCAGCCGGTGCAAGGCATCACCGAAGCGGTGCAGCAGATCTCGCTCGACCGCAAGCCCGAACCGCTGGTGATGATCGCAAACGACGCTGGCACCGCGCGTTCGCGGCGGCTCGTGACGGCGCTGCTCGAGGCCGAGGGCCA
>JBDSMV010000272.1:0-3775 GCA_039915715.1 Rubrivivax sp.
GGTGGCACTGATGGGCGGGAACCTGCTCTTTGCCGCAGAAGCTTTGCACAACGACGGTCCCTTCGATCGCCCCGACGATTTTCGCAAGTTCAACGGCGTGCTGCGCTACTCGCGGGGCGACCGGGCCAATGGCTGGAACATCACCGCGATGGGCTACGACGGGCGCTGGAATGCCACCGACCAGATCCCGCTGCGCGCGGTGCAAGACGGCTCGCTCGGCCGCTTCGATGCGATCGACCCCACCGACGGCGGCAACGCCTATCGCTACAGCCTGTCGGGCGCCTGGCGCCGCAGCACCGCAGCCGGCGCCACCGAGGTCAACGCCTACGTGACCCGCTGGAACCTGCAGCTGTGGTCCAACTTCACCTACTTTCTCGACAACCCGGTCGACGGCGACCAGTTCACGCAACCCGACCGGCGCACGTTGACCGCGATCAACATCCGCCATGCGTGGCCGACGACGCTGTTCGGCCGCGACAGCGAGAACCGCGTTGGCCTGCAGTTGCAGAACGACGACATCCGCAACGGGCTCTACAGCACCCGCGCCCGGCAAACGCTGTCGACCACGCGCCGCGACGACATCACCGAAACCAGCGCCGGTCTGTGGTTCGAAAACGCCACCACCTGGACGAACACCTTTCGTACCGTGGCGGGCGTGCGGCTCGACCAGTACCGCTTCGATGTGACCAGCGACCTGCCCGCCAACTCTGGCAAGCGCAACGCGAGCATCGCAAACCCGAAGCTCGCTCTGGTCTTCGGCCCGTTCTTCGAGCAGACGATGAAGACCGAGTTCTATGCCAACGCCGGCGGCGGTTTCCACAGCAACGACGCGCGCGGCACGGTGATCCGTGTCGACCCGAAGAGCGGTGACCCGGTCGACCCGGTAACGGCGCTGCCGCGCTCCAAAGGCGTCGAACTGGGGCTGCGAACGGAACCGGTCAAAGGTCTGCAGACCGCGCTGTCGGTGTACGGCCTGGACTTCGATTCAGAATTGCTGTTTGTTGGCGATGCCGGTACCACCGAAGCCGGCAGGCCGAGCCGGCGGGTCGGTTTCGAGATCGCGAATTTCTACAGGCCCAACGACTGGTTGACGGTCGATGCCGACATCGCCTTCGCCAAAGCGCGGTTCCGCGACCGGGCACCCGAGGGCCGTCGCGTGCCCGGCGCAGTCGAGGGCGTGGCAACGGTGGCGCTGGCCCTCGACAACCTGGGCCCGTGGTTCGGCTCGTTGCAATACCGGTTGTTCGGTCCGCGGCCGCTGGTGGAAGACAACTCATTGCGCTCGGCCAACACCGCCACCTTCAACGGCCGCATCGGCTACAAGATCGGATCGCGGATGCGGATCGAGCTCGAAGGCTTCAACCTCGCCAACCGCAAGGCATCGGCCATCGACTATGCCTACACGTCGCGTTTGAAAGGCGAACCTGCCGAAGGCATAGCCGACATCCACTTTCACCCGATCGAATCGCGCTCGTTCAGGCTTACATTGAACGCCAACTTCTAGTGGAGCGTCAGCGCTGATGAGCACCGAGAAGATCGTCGCCGAAGAAGGCGCCAAGCTCGACTTCAGCCGCGCGCTGAGCTATGGCGACTATCTGCATCTGGACACGATCCTCGACGCCCAGCATCCGCTGTCGCCGGCGCACGACGAGATGCTGTTCATCGTCCAGCACCAGACCAGCGAGTTGTGGATGAAGCTGCTGCGCCACGAGTTGCAGGCGGCCATAGACGCCGTCGGCAACGACCGGATGCCGCATGCCTTCAAGATGCTGACCCGGGTCAACCGCGTGATGGAGCAGCTGGTCGGTGCCTGGACCGTGCTGTCGACGATGACGCCGCCCGAGTACACGGCGATGCGCCCGTACCTGGCGAGTTCCAGCGGGTTTCAGAGCTGGCAGTACCGGGCGATCGAGTTCGCGCTCGGCAACAAAAATGCCGCGATGCTGAAGCCCCACGCGCACCTGCCCGACCGGCTGGCCATCGTCGACGACGCCTGGCGCGCGCCGTCGCTGTACGACCAGGCGCTGCGGGCGATGGCGCGCCGCGGCATCGCCGTGCCGGCGTCGCACCTGGAGCGCGACTGGCGCGAGCCCTATGTGGCCGACGAAGGCGTGCGACAAGCCTGGTTGAGCGTCTATCAGGCGCCCGAGGCACAGTGGGATCTGTACCAGTTGGGCGAGAAGCTGGTCGATCTGGAAGACGCGTTCCGCCTCTGGCGCTTTCGCCATGTGACGACGGTCGAGCGGGTGATCGGCTTCAAGCGCGGCACCGGCGGCACCGGTGGCGTCAGCTACCTGCGCAAGATGCTCGACGTGGTGTTGTTTCCGGAGCTGTGGAGTTTGCGCACCGATCTGTGAAGGGGCTCGCCCGACCCCCGCGCCTGGACCGGGTGCCGCGCCCTTCGTGTTCAGCGCTTCAACAACTTCGTCACCGCCGCCGCCCGCAGGCGGGCGGCCTGCGGCAGGTTCGAGCCCAGCAACGGCAGCAGGTAGGCTCTGAAGGCATCGGTGACATCGTTGCCGGCCGCGCTGATCAACGCGTCTTCCATCGTGCGGGTCTTGCCCGCCACGTCCTGCAACGCCAGCAGCTTGTAGTCGACCGCATAGTCGCCCGTGCGCTGGATCGCGACCGAGCCACTGCGGTCGCCCCACAGCGCAAACTGCACCGCACGTTCACCGACCTCGCGGGCCTCGAACTGGTCGACATCGCTGACGCAGCCCAGAAAGCTGCGCTGCAGGTAGCCGAAGGTGTCGCCGCGCACGCGCTTGATGCCGAGCTGGTCCCTGATCTGCTGACACAGCAGGTCGGCCAGGGCCCCGGTGCCGCTCAACTGCACGTTGCCGTGGGCATCGGTTTCGCGGTCTGTCGACAATTGTTCGACGATCGACTTGCCCGATGCGTCGTGAATGCCTTCGCTGACCGCGACCACGCAGCGGCCCAGGCGCTCGTGCACGGCCTTCACATCGGCCAGGAAACGCGCCATCTCGAAGTCGCGCTCGGGCAGGTAGACCAGGTGCGGGCCGTCGTCGGCATGGGTGCGAGCCAGCGCCGCGGCCGCGGTCAGGAAGCCGGCATGGCGGCCCATCACCACGCCGACATAGATGCCCGGCAACGACGCGTTGTCGAGGTTGGCACCGGCAAAGGCCTGCATCACGAAACGCGCTGCGCTCGGATAGCCCGGCGTGTGATCGTTCAATACCAGGTCGTTGTCGATGGTCTTCGGAATGTGGATGCAGCGCAACGCATAGCCGGCCTTCTGCGCTTCTTCGGCGACGATGCGCACGGTGTCCGACGAGTCGTTGCCACCGATGTTGAAGAAGTGCTCGACGTCGTGCGCCTGCAGCACCTTGAACATCGCCTGACAGTAGGCCAGATCGGGCTTGTCGCGGGTGGAGCCGAGTGCCGCCGATGGCGTGGCGGCCACCGCTTCCAAGTTGTGGCGGGTTTCCTGCGTCAGGTCGACAAAATCTTCGTCGACGATGCCGCGCACACCGTGGCGGGCGCCGTAGACCCGCGTGACCGCCGCATGGCGCCGCGCTTCCAGCACCACGCCCACCATCGACTGATTGATGACAGCGGTAGGGCCGCCGCCTTGTGCCACCAGGATCCTGCCGGACGACATCGTGCACCCCTCGTTGCCTGCGGAAACCGCAGCGGCATCGTAGCGCCGGCGCATGCCGAACCCGCCCGGCAGCACCGGTCCACGCTGGAGTTCAGGCCGAGGTTTCGTGCGCCTCGAAGTCCAGCTCGACCTTGGCGCCGTTCGGGTCGGTGC